>VBOZ01000035.1:0-59559 GCA_005893305.1 Candidatus Eisenbacteria bacterium
CCGATCCAGATAGAGGCGGCACCGCCCGGCAGGCTGAATCGCCGAGATCCCCGGCAGCGATTGAAGGAGCGAGAATCGGGAGAGCGGGCAGCGGACCGTCATCCCCGCCGAGGTCCAGGTGTTGACTTCGATGCCTTCCCCTTCGAGATCGCCGCGCGGGATGGTGCCCCGGACAAACAGGTTCACGACCGGCTCGGCGCCCGGGCGATATGTCAGGAACCGGTCGGAGAGCGCCGCGTGCGGGACAAGACGGGCCAGAGCCGGGTGAACGTCCTTCGCCCACGCGGGCTCAGAAATCGCGATCCCGAGCGCGAGCAGGAGGGTGCTGATAAGAGTCGCGCCCGCACGGGCGTCGAGGGGGAATCGGCGGCGCCTTTGCCTAGCGCTTCCCATTGGCCCCATTGCCGTTCCGACCCATGCGCGTGACTCCAAGAAAGGCGCCCAACACGACGAGGAGACCAGTAAGGGTGACGAGGATGCTCGGGGCGGCCGGCATATCGAACTGCACCGATCCGAGAAGACCCAGAACGCTCGCCACGAACCCGAACACCCATCCCACCGCGAGCGCCGGACCTGGCTTCGACGTGGCCATCAGCCCCGCGACCGCGGGGATGACGAGAAATCCGAAGACGAGGAGCACGCCCGCCATTTGCACCGATGAGGTGACCACGAATCCGAACGTCGCGTAGAAGAGAAGATCCCAGAGGAAGAGGCGGCGCCCCCGCGCTTGGGCCGCCTGCGGATCATCGGTGATCTCGAAGAACGGCTTCCGGAGCGCGATGTGAACCGCGCCGATCACCGCGTAGAGGATCGCCACCCGCAGGACGTGCTTCGGGTCGACGGTGAAGAGCGATCCCACGAGGGTCTCCTTGAGGTGCTCCGGCCCCGCGGGGCTCTTCTCGAGGACGAGGAACACCATCGCCTGCGCAGTGGCGAACACGATTCCGATGAATGCCTCGAGGGGGATGTTCCGCGAGCGGCCGCGAAGCCAGGCGAACGTGGCTGCCCCCACGAACGTCATGCCGAGCGCCAGAAAGTAGGCCGCGACCGGATTTTGATCGAGCCTCAGCACGATGGCGACGGCCACCCCGAGCGCCGCCATCTGTGCGAGCGCGAGATCCACGAAGAGGACCCCGCGCCGCACGATGTGGAACCCCAGGTAGGCGTGAATGCCCGCCAGCACGAGGGCGACGATGACGGCCGTTCGAAAGAACGGTAGTGCTAATGCTTCGGTCAAAGCCTGGCCCTCACGACTTGCCTCCACCGATCTTGCCGATGAGATCGCTGATATGCGTCAGGTAGCTGCCGGCCGCGGTCGTGTCGCAGGATGGGGAAGCGGTGACCACGCGAGCTCCTCCTTCGCGAGCCAGGAAGAGTCCCGCGTCGTTGGAGAACCAGGGCTCCTGCAGGAAGACCGGAACGTGCCGTTCCTTCACGATGTTGACGACCTCGGCGAGGTGCTTTCCGGTCGGCGGGATTCCCGGGACCGGCTCCGCCTCTGCAGCGACCTCGAAGCCGAAAGCATTCGCAAAATAGGTCCAGGACCGACTTTCCACGCTTCCACGCCTCTTCCGCTTCCTTCCCGAACTTATCGGCACGGCTCCGATAATCCTCGGCATGCTTTGGATCGACCGAGGCCAACGCCTCGGCGATCGTCTGGGCGACGATGGCCCCGTTCCTTGGATCCGGCCAGTAGTGGGGGTTGCCGTACGGGTGTACGTCACCCATCGAGGCGTTGACCTGCTGCGTCGGCTTTTCGAGAAGGGGCACGTCCTTGGAGCAATCGACGACCCGAATATGAGCATTCCGGGAGCCGTCGATGATCCCGTCCGCCCATTGGTCGAGGCCCAAGCCCACCTTGAGGTATACGTTGGCGCGCGACACCTTCACCATGTAGGAAGGAAGAACCTCGATGTGGTGCGTGTCCGCGGTGGAGCGCGCGATGGAGAAGACTTCGACTTCGTCGCCGCCCACGCTGCTCGCGATCGATGCTAGATCGTTGATGGACGCGGCCACGATTATCTTGGCGAATGCGTTTCCGGGCAGAGCGAGCGCGCTCAGCAGCGCGACCGTCGTCAACATTTTACGGAACATGTATCCCTCCGATCAGAACTGATGGGCCTTGTGCGGTCCCATCGAGAAGATGACGCGCATGGTCACGGTGTTCACGTCTGGCGGCGCCACCGTGGCTCCCGTGGGCGTTCCGGGCGAGAGATGATCCCAATCGAGCCGGAACGCGGTGGTCTCTTCCAGCAGCGAGTAACCCGCGAACACCTTAAAGGCGGTGTTCGAGGTCTGGTCGGGCGTCGGATCCTGGAAGCGCTCGAAGCCTGCTCCGAGGTTGTACCGGATCTTGAAATTGTAGTCCGCGTAGAAATATCCTCCAGTCGCCTTCCCCTTCGCGGTTGCGTACGCGACGGTGGTCGAGTCCCAGCCGGCGTCGTCGCGATCCAGGTGGAGCACTTCCCCCTGTAGAATTAGGTACGAGAACGCGCCGGTCCAAAGCTTGAATTTCGCGTCCCCGCCGATCACGCGCGTGCGCGCGCCCGCCGCGACGTTGTTCGTGCCTTGTGTCGCGGAAATTCCCAGCTCATATCCCGAGCGATCGCTGATCTGGCCGAAGCCGGCGAGGCGCCCTAGAACCGCGGGACGGGGCTCCGAAGCGCGGTCGGCGTCAGGGTTGGATGCCAGCGGATCGTTGGAGTCGCCGCTCGACGCTCGCTCAATCCGGTACGAATCTCCCTGCAGCCAGTCAGCGGTGGCTGTGAGTGAGAAATCCCCGGGCACCGGGATCCGCCCCGAGAGCGAAACACCGGTCTCGTTGAGCGATTCGCTTCCCGGGAGATACGCCGCAAGCACGCGGAAGCGCTCGGCGAAGGGCACCGCGTGGGGGTGCTGCGGATTCAATTTTCCGAACCCGGCGCGATACTTGCCGCCCTTGACGGTGAGACCGCCCGGGAGCCCGCGCAGGAGCTGAAAATAACCCTCCTCCACCTCGACGCCGCCATCGGCGATCGAGAGGATGAAGGTCCCATGGGCGTACGGGTTGAGATACGCGTCGAATACACCCTCGACCTCTCCGAGGTTGAGGGTCGGCCGCTTGTGCGCCGGGTCGGACGGATCGTCCGACCAACGTATGAATGGTTGGCCCACCATCGAGATGTCCGGATTGACCACGCCCGCGAGCGCCGGCGTTGCCGCGATCGCGAGCAGCATGCACGTGAATGCAATTCGTCGAATCATGAGGCCACTGCCTCCTTAGGATTGCGTGGGAGCCTCTTCCCTAGGCATCGCGCGCACGGCCGCGTCCCACGAGTCGGGATCGATCGGTCGGGGTGCTCGCTCGCGCGGATGCCGCGCGTGAATTACGGGGGAGAGCTAGCTTTGCGGAGGAGCGCGGGAGCGGGAGGCTTGGTAGGTTTCTTCAGCCCAGCTCCGATCTTCGGGGATCGGGATCAGGGCGCCCGCGGTGGTCTGTTCGGCCGTTTGGTCCGCGGCCGAGGTCAGCATCGCGGGCGTGTGCGACATGGTACAGAGCGCGCAATCGGAGCCGTGGAGCGCGCCGTGGTGCTGATGCACAGTGATGAGGCAAATGGCCGCCAGCAAATAGACGACGATGGCAGCTTGTAGCCACGGCCTCGGGCGGATCATCTGGGAAGTTAGTCGTCGCATGGCGTTAGGGTCGATCGCGAGCATCGACCTGCTACGACACTCAAAGATCGGCGTTTCCCTGTCAACCCCAAAGTCCTACAACCAGTTCCGGCCAGCGGCAGGCCGTCGTCGCCCTCACCCACGACGTGCGGCCCAGATCATCCCGAGGCCCCAAACGATCAGGAGGGCCGGCCAGTAGCGCCACACGTTCCCAGGAAGGTATCCGAATTCCTTGAGCAGGAGGGCGGCTCCGATCGCGATCAGTGTCAGGGGGAGCGCGATGCTGCTCTTGCCTAGATCGGCCATGGGATCGCTCCTTTCAAAGTCTGGGCAAGCGGTGCGGGGAGGAGAGGTCTACAGGGCCTTGACCGGCTCGCGAACCACGCGCACGCGCATCAGCGGGCCCTCGATCACGATCGATACCGGCTTCCCGGGTCCGTCCGCCGCCCACTCCTTGCCGTGGGCGGAGGCGGTCGAGCGCTCCGCGAAATCGTCGGGCAGCGAGCGCAAGACCAGCGGCGAGGTGCACTCGATCCGGGCCGGGCAGCTGGCCGGGAGCCGGATCTCGATGTTCGAGAGGGAGCCGTGCACGTGGATCTTCGACGGCCGGTCCGGCCCGATCAAAATCCGGACCGATGACCCGACCGCGCGGACGTCGCACTGCTCCGGGCGGAGGCCCCTTAGGTCGGCGGTCGTGGACGCGAAATACGACGCCACCCCGAGACGAATCGCGGTCCGAGGCGGCGCCCGGACCCGGAACGTGCCGCCGACAAGGCCCGGCTCCGTGATCCTGAATCGCGCGGGCCAGACGAGGAGACCGGAGCCCGCTGACGCGCTCCATCGATGGGCGGCGAACTCCTCGCCGGCCACCCCGTGCGCGTTCAGCACGATCGCGTGCCTCGCGGCGGGATCGACGCTCACGGTGAGCGATCCCGCCACAGTGCGAGCCTGGACCGTCACGGCTCGAACGGGAGGTCGGTCCAGATCGATCGAGGTCATGTGCTCGGTCTTGGTGGTCTTCGTGTAAAGCGAGATCCAGAAGGCGCCGAATGCGACGCACACGATGACGAGGGCCACGGCGATCACGCCGATCACCACGTTCTTGAGCGCGTTGGCGAGGAGAGCGAATCCGAACGCGAGGAGCAAGTACGGCCAGAATTTCACCAACCACGGCCATACGCCCGCTGGGAGGTAGCCGAGCGTCTGGGCGAGCAGGAGCACGCCGAGCCCGGCCAGGAGGATTCCGATGACGATCTTGCCGAATCTCATTCCGCGGTAGCGGTACCACGCGATTCGGGCGTTTGCAAGTGCGGTTTGGAGCGCGGCGTGTTATAATCCAAGCGTTCGACCCCCCCCGAGGCCCCCGCTCGTCGTAGTTCCCAGTACAAAACGTCGCTGTGCGCTGTTCCCCCCCGCGCGTTTCACCCCCTCTAAGCCGGGGCGCTCGAGAGGTGAACCGATGCGACTCCCCGTTTTCGCGGCTCTCTTCTTCTTCACAATCCTCGTTTTTCCCGCGTGTGGCATCGCTCAGTACATGTTCCTGGATTCCAATGGAGACGGCGTGCTCACGGCTGCCGATGTCGTGAATCCGACCGGGCCGACCACCGTCGACGTCTGGCTCCGCACGAACACAAACCGCAATGGATCCGCGGCCTCGTGCGCGAGCCAGGACGGCGACCTCACCATCAACGGCTACGAATTTGTTTTGCGCGCCTCGAACGGCACGGTCGCGTGGAGCGGGTTCGTCAATCGTCTGCCCGGGGTGACCGTGAGCACGGGGGAGATCTCGAGCCCGGCCGAGTATCACAACGAATACGGCCTCGGCCCGACCCTTCCCCCAGGTACCTACCTCCTCGCGACCCTGACGGTCACGGTCGCGACGCGGACACCGTCAATCTCGATCGAGCCGGCGACCCTCACGGGAGCCTCCCTCACCTCGTTCGGCTCCAGCTGCTCCGGGTACGACCAGGACTATTCGCTCAAGTTGGGGTCGGACTGGCTCGACGCGGACGGCATCCCGTATGGGGGCGTGGCCAACCGCCCACCCACCCTCGTCCAGCCCGTCGACATGACTGTCGCGGAGGGAACCGTCCGAGAGCAGGAGCTCATCGGGACCGATCCCGATGGGGATCCGGTTACGTTCGCGCTCGTGTCGGGCCCGTCCTACGTCTCCGTCATGACCGTGGATCCAGACAGCGGTAACGCGCGCGGCTCGCTTCGCGTCGCGCCCGGATATCGCGATGCGGGTACCGCCACGGTTCAGATCGAGGCGAGCGACGGCCTGCAGAGCAGCCGGAAGGCGATGACGGTCGTCGTCACCGACGTGAACGCCGCGCCCACCATGACGCCCCTGGGCGACCTCACACTGCGCGAAGGCGAAGTGGTCGAGCGCCCGCTGAGCGCGAGCGATCCGGAGGATGATCCGGTTACGTTCTCGCTCGCGGCGGGCCCGAGGTACGTGAGCGTTGTGAGTTACGGAGGCATCACTCCAGCGGGCCTGGTGCGCGCGGCCCCTGGGTTCGCTGACGCGGGCTCCTCGACGGCGACAATCTCCGCGAGCGACGGGTTCTTGATCGACCAGAAATCCTTTCATCTCACCGTGACCGATCCCTATCCGGTCCATAACGAGATCCTCTGCCGGCCGGGAGCCATGCTGGTTCCCGTGGGGACGGTCGTGGAGCAGACCCTTCATGCCGTGTCTCCGGATGGACAGCCCATTACATTTCTCAAGATGTCGGGGCCCGATTTTTTGACCGTCGCTACCACGTCCTCGAATCCCGCCGCAGCGACGGGCAAGGTCATCGTCGCTCCTGGCGCCACCGACGTGGGCGCTTTTACCGCCGTCGTCGCCGCGACCGACGGAATCGCGACCGCCCCACAGTCGTTCAAGGTTGCCGTGGGCGACGCCCGCGCACTCCCAAATCCAGGATCGCCGCCCTACGATGCCTCCAGCTTCACCTCGGAGGTGGGGCGGACGCCTCAGAGTCTCGCGGCGGCTGACCTCGACGGCGACGGCGACCTCGACCTCATCACCGCCAACCTGTCCCAAACTCTGACGATCCTTCGCGGGAATGGCGACGGCACGTTCGACCGCAGGGATGACTTCCCGGTCGGGGAAAGCCCCTACTCGGCCACGGCGGCTGATTTCAACGGTGACGGGCACCCCGATATCGTCATGGTGGACAGCACGCTCGACGTCGTGTCGGTCATCGACGGGATCGGGGGCTGTCTCTTCGGACACCGCAGGGACTACCAGGTCGGCGTCCGGCCGGCCCACGTCAAGGTCGGGGATTGGAACGCCGACGGCCGTCTGGATCTTGCCGTGACCGACGAAGGCGGCGGCACCATCTCGATCTTGATGGGCGCCGGCGACGGCACGTTCGGCCCCCGCACCGCATACTCGATCGGGCTGGACCCATGCTACTCGGACGCGGGCGACCTGAACGGAGATGGGTACCCCGATCTCGTGACCGCCAACGAGCAGTCCAACACCCTCACCGTGTTGCTGGGGAACGGGGATGGAACGTTTCGAGGGCGCGTCGACTACGGCGCGGGAAGCAATCCTAGAGCTCTCAAGATCGGGGACTTCAACGGGGACGGGCGCCCCGACATCGTGGCAGCCAACTTCTGGGGCAACTCGATCTCCGTGCTCCTCGGGAACGGCGACGGGACGTTCCGGGATCAGAACATTTTCCCTACCGGCGTCTGCCCCTGGTCGATCGCGATCGGCGACCTGAACGCCGACGGCCATCTCGACGTCGTCACAGCCGACGTATGCGAAAGCTCCGTCTCGGTACTCTTTGGCGACGGAAGCGGCTCCTTCGCCAATCGGTTCAGCTATCCCTCGGGACGCCACTCGCGTTTCGTCGTTTTGGGCGACGCGAACGGAGATGGACGTTTGGATATCTTCGTGTCGTGCGAGACGGGTAACGACGTCGTAACGATGGTGAACGACGGCCGGGGGAATTTCTTCGCGGGAGTCTCGTACGGGGTGGATGCCGGCACGGCGGATGCCGTCGCTGGAGATTGGAACGGCGACGGCCGGAAAGATCTGGCCCTCGTGAATGGTGTGACGCGGACAGTCTCGGTGTTCCTGAGCCTGGGGGACGGGACCCTGGCGCCGGGTCAGGACATCGCGCTGACCTCGGAAGCCGACCGTCTCGTGACCGGCGACTGGAATCAGGATGGGAAGGCAGATCTCGCGGCGGCCTTCGTCGAGGGACCGGACGCATTCGCGGCCTATTTCGGAAGAGGAGACGGGACGTTCGCGCTCGGCGCGGCATATCCGGGCGCAACCGGCTACGGCGAATTCAGGAGCGGCGACGTCAACGCCGACGGTCGAACGGATCTCATCCTATCGAGCTCCCAATCCAGCACCCTCTCGGTGATGCTGGGAGAAACGGGCGGCGCGTTCTTGGCGGGGTCGCTCGTGGCCATGGCCGGAGTGGCCGGAGGCTTCGCTCTCGGCGATCTAAACGGCGACGGCAAACCCGATCTGGCGGCGGCCGTGTCGAGCCCAGACGAAATCGAGATTTTGATTGGCGACGGATCCGGCGGCTTTGTTCCCGGTGCCGCGATCGCGGCGAGTCCGCACTTTTCCGTCGGCAGCCCGATCCTCGCCGACTTGAATCGTGACGGCGTGCTCGATCTCTCTTTCTTCGATGCGAGTCCATTTACCTTTGAGGGCGGGAACTTGATGAGGGTCGCGAAGGGGCGGGGGGATGGGACTTTCGATCCTTCCACGGCCTACGCGGTCCCGGCCTTCCCGGGCGGATTGATCTCTCTCGACGCCAATGGGGACGGTCGAGCCGATCTCGTATTCCCGCACGAGGCAGTCGCCGTGTGCCTCTTCCTGGGTCTCGGGAACGGCGAGTTCGCCCCGAAGCTCGACTTCGGGGCCGGGACCCGGGTCACGGGGATCACGCCGATCGATCTAAACGGCGACGGCCGGGTCGATTTGGGCTTGACCAGCTATGGCGACAATCAATTGGTCGTTCTCCTCAACCGGGGGACCTTCACCCCGGTGGATCAAGCGCCGGTCGTGGCCGCGCCCGCGGCGGTCGCCTCGCGCGCCGGCTCGCGCGTTCAATTAACCGTGACCGCGGCCGATCCCGACGGCGATTCGATCGATGCGCTGACGGCGGACCTATCGGGTCTTCCCGCCGGCAGTGATGTGTCGTTCGCGGTGAACGCGGACCACACGTCGGGAGCGTTCGCTTGGGCCACCCTGCCGGCCGACGTGGGTACCTTCGCCGTCCATTTCACGGCCGCGAACGCGCGATCCGGCTCCGCCACGACGCGGATCGAGGTCGGACCGCCCAACCGGCCGCCCACCGCGGATGCGGGAGGCCCTTACGCGGGCAGCGCCGGGATTCCGGTCCACTTCGACGGTCGCGGCTCGTCCGATCCGGATGGTGACGCGCTCACGATGATGTGGCAGTTCGGGGACGGCGCGTCCGGCGTCGGCGTGGAGCCCGCCCACACGTACGCGGCCGAGGGCACGTTCCAGGTCATCCTCGAAGCGAGCGACGGCTACGCGTCCGCGACGGACGGGGCCACCGCGACGATCTCGGGCGTGCTGCCGGCGCGGGCGTTCACTTCCCCCGAGAACAAGGTCATCAGATTGGCGTCGGCGCGGCCCGCCACATACCTTCAGCTGGAGCCGGTCGACGGCTCGTTCCAGATCGAGAACGTCGATCTGGCGTCGGTGGTTCTGCGCTCTCAGGGCACCAGGTCGGTCGATGAGATACACGCGGCCTCAGGCAAGAACGCCCCCGCGCGCGACCGAGACCGAAACGGCGTGCTCGAGTTGTCGCTCACCTTCGCGCGCGACGACCTCCGGCTCCTCTTCGGGTCCGTCACGGGACGCGCGACGTTGCCGGTGACGCTGGAGGGTTCGGTCGAAACGGGCGCTCGGTTCCGCGCCGACCTCCAGATCGAGGTGCAGGGCGCGTCGCACTTCCCATCCGTCACCGTGGCGCCGAATCCAATGAACCCGGCGGCCGTCCTCACGGTCCAGACCTCGCGCCGCGGCCGTCTCAGGGCGGCGCTATTCGACGCGGGGGGACGAATGGTCCGGCTTTTGACCGACCTCACCGACGTGCCCACGGGATTCCACGAGGTGCGATTCGACGGACGCGCGCTGGGAGGCGCGGCGCTGGCTTCGGGGATCTACTTCTATCGCGTGGATTCCGCGGACGGTACCGCGGAAGGGCGAATCGTGATGATTCGCTAGTAGCGCCCGCCGACCTGGAGCCCGCTCGGGACGCGGGCCGGCGGCTCCACGGTCGCGGAATCATCGGAGAGCGCTTCGAGGAAGCGGACCAGCGCGCGCTCCTCCGCCACGGTCAGGTGGAGCGGGCGAACTTCGGGCGCCTGATTTGGGACATCGAGGCCAAGCCCCTTGCCGCCGCCCTGATTGTAGAAGCGGACGACCTGATCCAGCGTCTGGAATACACCGTTGTGCATGTACGGCGCGGAGCGGGCGATGTTCCGGAGCGACGGTGCCTTGAAGGCGTGGCGGTCGGCCTTGTCCCTCGTCACCGCGTAGCGGCCCGGATCGGGATCGAGCGCCCGTCCCTGCGGATCCGCCGGGACACCGATGACGGTGAACTCCTGGGCCGCGAACGCGCCCGGCACGACGCTGGTCGTGAGCGGGAGGAAGTGGCAGCGCGAGCACTGCGCCTTGCCGGCGAAGAGATCGAAGCCCCGCCGCGCCTCCACGGGCACCGATTCCTCCGCGATCTGACCCTTCCACCAGCGGTCCGCGGTCGACCCGGAAGATCGAAGCGTCCGCTCGAACGCGGCGATGGCGTGCTTCACGTCGGCGTACCGGGGCGACCGCTCGCCATAGACCTCGCGGAAGAGCGCGCGATAGGCCGCGATGGAATCGAGCCGCGCTTCGATCTCCCGTCCCTTGAGCCCGCCCAGCTCCCGCTTCGCGTGAATCGGGCCGTCGATCTGATCCTCGAGGCTGACCGCGCGCCCGTCCCAGAAAAACGCGAGCTGGTCGGAGACGTTCGTCAGGCCGGGAGCGTTCCGCGGCAGGTCGCTCCGATCGATCGCCAGGGCGTGTGGGCGCCCATCGGAGAGTCCGCGCGCGGGTATATGACAGCTCGCGCACGCGCGTTCCTTGTTCGCGGAGAGGATCGGATCGAAGAAGAGGAGGCGTCCGAGGGCCACTTCGCTCGAGTCCGGGCGCGCTGCCCGACGCGCGTCGGGAGCGAGAGCGCCTCCGCGGGCCCGTTCGACAGCGGCGCGGAACGCGTGCCGGACGAGTCCGGGGCGGCTTCCCAAGAGAAGCGCGATCAGCGCGAGGAAAATATAAAGGGGAAGCCATGCGGCGATACGGCGCAATCTAACGACCTTTGTGGCGCGCGACGAGCGAGGCGTCCCTCTCGATTCGCGCGAGCGTTTCGTCCAGCGCGCGGCGAAGCCGCTGGCGGTCGACCGAATCCCAGACCCGGTCGGGTCCGGTCAGCGGAGGCTGGGTATGAAGGCGGTCGGGAGCCACGCGTGTCTCCTCCCGGTGCTCGCCGAAGCGCGGCCCCCGCGCCGCTTCCGCGAACGCGGGCGCGAGCACCGCGCGAACCGGCTCGGTATAGCGTCCGTTGCCGCCAAGATCGCCGTCCATCGCATCGAGCGTCGCGCGCCATTCCGAGATCGAGGTCTGGGACGCGCCGCATTCCTGCCCGTCGATTCTCCCTCGAAGCACCCAAGCGTGCTTGGTCCAGGCGTCGCGCAGCACGGCCGGATCGAGCGTCATCGCGTCGATCTTGCCCGCCGCGACGCGGCCGCGCGTGAGGAGATCACCGAGGTCCGCCACGAGGGTCGCGCGCCGTGCCGGGTTGCTACCCCACGGCGCGCGCTCCAAGAAGAGCTTCGCCTCCGCTCCATGAAATCCGGCCCCCTCGCCGGGCTCTCCGTTCAGCTCCTCGGTGAACTCGCCGTCGACGCGAGCGAGAAGAGGCTCGATCTGGACGAAGCGGCCGCGCGCCTCGACCCACGCGATCCGGGCCCCCGCGACGTCGCCCCGTTCAGACCTCTGTCGTAGCGTTTCCAGGGCCGTTACCATGGCTCGCGCCCGTGTCTCAGCCGCCCGCTCGACGCCGAGAGCCGCGTCCCGATCGGATGGGGCGAGACGGGCGTGCTCCCATGCGCGCGCTCCGGCCCCAAGCGACATGGGAATGAGGGCGAGGAGGATCGCGATCCCCGCGCCCCGCGCGTAGTGAATCGGTGGGCCGCCCGCGAATGCGAGATAGAGGAAGGGCCCGGCGCAGAGGAGCACTTGCAGAAAGAGTCCGCCTTGAATCCACGTGAGGTGGAAGAGATCGAGTGGCCGCGGCACCGAGAGAACGCCGGCCTCCGAGAACTCGTGAAGCCCGGAGAGGAAGAGCGAGATGACGAGCGCGAAGAGGAGAATCTCGGTGGTGCGCATGAACGCCCGGATATTCAGCTTCCGAAAGCCCAGATAGACGGAGACGCCGAGCGCGGCCGCCAGCGCGAGGCCCACCCCGGCTCCGAGCCAGCTCCCGTCGCTCCGGGGTCCCGTGCCGTTCGCGAGGAAGACCGCGGTCTCCAGGCCCTCCCGGATGACGGAGACGAACGCGAAGGAGCCTATCCCGAGGGCCGTCGTCCACGATACGTGGTCGACCGCGGCCGAATCGCGGAGCTGCTTGAGCTGGGCGCGGTAGTCGACGGCGTTCATGTGGAGCTGGATCGCGAGCGATGCGATGAAGCCCGCGCCGATCCACGCGAGGCTGCCCCCGAAGAGCGGCCCCAGCTCACCCAGATCATGGAGGAACACTCCGGCGATGATGCTCAGGCCCAAGGCGAGCGCGAAGCCGGTCCACGCTGCGGCTCGATAGGCTACGTGACGCGCTGCCTTCAGAGAGGAGAAGAGGAGCGCCAGGATCAGCGAGGTCTCGCCGCCCTCGCGAAGCGTGATCACCATTTCCTGAACCAACGCGCTCTCTCCCTTAGGTTACGCCGGGGCTAAACAATTGAGACTAAGTCTCATATGCAAGATGTCGGTCTTGCGGCCGAGAAGCTATCACGATGGGCCTTGCGGTACCAACCAGGTTCTTGTCCCGCCAAATTACCGCTTGATATCCCGAATGCTCCCGGCCATTCTACCGCTTCGCAAGGACTTATTATTGAGATCGTGTCTCATTGGTGAGATGCCATTTTGCTGACCTTCGTGCCCAATCTTGCCCTACCAAGTCCAAGAGCACAAAAGGAGTTCAGCCGAGGGATGAGACGGACGATCGTCGGTTTCTGCCTGCTGCTGAGCTTGGTTGCCCAGCCCTGTTCGGCCGAGGAGTCGCGGAGCGAGCGGATCAGCTTCGGCGGCTACGGCGACATCCACTACAACAACCCAGCGATAGGCACGATGAAGCAGTCGGCCGTGAGCGAGGCCGACGTTCACCGGCTGGTCCTGGGTTGGGGCTACGAGTTCACGCCCCAGATCCGCATCGACGTGGAGGTCGACTACGAGCACGCGGCGAAGGGAATCGAGCTGGAGCTGGCCTACCTGGACTACGACCTCAATCCCAACCTCACATTCCGCGCCGGCAGCGTTCTCATGCCGGTCGGGCCGCTGAACGAGTTCCACGAGCCGCCCCTCTACTACAGCGTGGAGCGGCCGTACGTGGAAAAGTACATCGTGCCGACCACTTGGCAGGAGATCGGCATGGGGCTGGTCGGGCGCTCCAAGAACGGGGCGCTCGCCTACCGCGGGTACGTCGTCACTGGGCTCGATGCGATGGGGTTCACCGGGCTCGAGGGCCTCGACGGCGGGATCTCGCACGGTTCGGAGGGAAAGGCTGAGGATCTCGCCGGCGTCGCGCGCGTCGAGTACGCCGCGGTTTCCGGGCTTTCGCTTGGCGTCTCGGGCTACTACGGCGGCGCGGACCAGGGAGACTCGACATTGAAGAAAGTGCTCGTCGCCATCGGCAGCGCCGACGCCCGCTACCGGGGCCACGGCTGGGATGTCCGCGGTGCCGCCTACGGGGTCACGGTGGACGGGGCAGGCCGCGTCTTCTCGGCGACCGGGCAAGGGATCGGCAAAACGATGATCGGCTGGTATGGGGAGATCGCCTATGACCTCCTCGGCCGGGACGCCCGGGAGGGCGGCAGCCGGTCGCTCATGGTCTTTGGCCGATTTGAGGATTTTGACACCATGAACGAGGTCCCGAGCGGGCTCGTGAGCGATCCGTCCGCGGCCCGACGGGTCATCACGGCCGGCCTCTCTTACCTTCCGATCGAGAAGGTCGCCCTCAAGGGGGACTTCGAGCACTGGAAGGACGACACCGACACTCAGCTGAACCGGTTCAATCTCGGTTTGGCGTTCCGATTCTGACGAGGGGGATTCGATGAAGATGGTGGTTGCCGCGTTGATCCTGATTGCGTCGTCGCCGGCCATGGCGGCTCCTTCCAGCGCCGGCAGACCCACCGTCGCCGCGGCACCGGACAAGGCCGACCCGCCCTTCGCGCGGGTCTATCTTGCCGTTCGCGGCTGCATGTCGTGCTCGCATTGCCGCACCGCCATTCGCCAGATGGTCCGCTCGAACGCCGGCGGAGGCGAGGCCCGCCTCGGCGAGGATCAGGTCGAGGTTCGCTACGCAACGCCGCGCGCCGTCCCGCTCCGCGACGTGATCCGTTCGCTCGCCGAGAGCCGCCTCCACGACCTGAGCCTCGTGGATGTTCTCTTTGAAGCGCGCGGGACGATCGGGCTCGCCGAAGACGGAACGGCGACGTTCGCGCTCGCGGAGACCGGGCAGTCCTTTCCGCTCGTGATCGATCGCGCCATTGCCCGCCCGGCCGGCGGGATGCCGGTCCGACTCACTGCGGTCGTCGACGGCTGGCGCAAGAAGGGCACGCTCTCCCTCTCGGCCCGGGAAATCCGCCCCGCCGGCTAGTCGGTTGCTTTTCCCGCGTCCCGTAGCCGCCCGCGGTCTCACGGCGCGGCGCCCGGCGTTTCTTCATTGACAAACTTCCGGCTGGCCAGAACAATCTGCGCCCAATCAAGGACTTACACGGAGGGCTGATGGCCGAGCTGAAGGGAAAAACGGCGCTCGTCACGGGCGGGACCCGGGGGATCGGCAAGGCGGTCGCGCTCGCGCTCGCGGACATGGGCGCCGACATCGCGATCAATTTTTTCCGGAGTCGCGACGCCGCCAAGGCAGCGGTGGCCGAGATCGAGAAGAAGGGCGTCAAAGGGATCGCTCTCCGCGCGAACATGGGGAACCCGGAGCAGATTCCCGCGATGTTTCAGGAGATCAAGAGCACCTTCGGCAAGCTCGACATCCTCGTATCGAACGCCGCCCTCGGCCACTTCGGCAACGTCCTCGACGTGAACGACAAGATGTGGGACGTCGCCATGACCACCAACGCGAAGGCGCTCCTGTACTGCTCGCAGGAAGCCACCAAGCTGATGCCGGGCGGGGGGAAGATCGTCGCCCTGACGTCGCTCGGATCCCACCGCTACATCCCCGGCTATGCCGCGATCGGCGTTTCCAAGGCGGCCATCGAGACCCTCGTGCGCTACCTGGCTTACGAGCTGGCGTCGAAGGGGATCAACGTGAACGGGGTTTCGGGCGGATTCATCGACACCGATTCGCTGAAGATCTTCCCGTCGTACGACGAGATCATCAAGGAATCGACGCGGCGCACGCCGTTCGCCCGCGTCGGCACGCCCGAAGAGATCGCCAACGTCGTCGCGTTCCTCTGCACCGGCCGCGCCTCGTGGGTGACCGGGCAGATCATCATCGTCGACGGCGGATACACCCTGGGGTAAGCGCCCACCCGGGCGCCGCCGCTAGATTCGCTCGAGCTTCGGGACCGTCCGCTCGTTCGACACGTTCCCCGTGTTGAGGGTCGACTTCGGCTCGAAGAGGAGCACGTGGACTTCCTCCTCGGCGACGGGGAGGTGCTCCACGCCTCGGGGGATGATGACGAACTCGCCGGGGCGCACCAAGAGATCCCGATCCCGGAGCCGCATCCGGAGCAACCCCTTCACCACGAAGAAGAGCTCGTCTTCCGCCTCGTGGTGGTGCCACACGAACTCGCCATGGAATTTCACGAGCTTGACGTACGATTCGTTCAGCTCGCCCACGATCTTCGGCTGCCAGTGCTCCTGAAATCGCCCCAGCTTCTCGGAGATGCTGACGACGTTGACTCCGGGCTTCGCTCCGATCTCGGACTTCACTCTTCCTCCTTGTTCTCCATCCTACGCGACCGTATCACCTGGCGCGGCGCCCACCAACCCACGAGCCGCGGGCTCCCGAGGAATGCCGCGAGCTTCGAATCGAAGAGCAGGAACGCGATGATGCTGAGGTTCACGATCGATGCGACGACCACCGTCCGGATCAGCGGCACGTCTCCGCCGAACTCCGGCGGACGCGCAACGAGGTAGCCGAGCATCGTGAGCTCGCTCAGGATCGCGACAGCAACGCCCCAAGGGCGCGCCGAGCGCTTGCCCAGCCACAGCGCCACCATCACGTAGAACGATCCGGCCGCGAGCAGGGCCGAATAGATCACGCTCTGCAACGCCAGATGGAGTCCGTAGCCGTCGAGAGTCCCCTTCTCGGTCATGCCCCAGATGTAGTACCCCGATCCCACGACCCCGCGAAGAAACTCATCCGCGCCCTTGATCGCCCAGAGCGCGGTCAGCGCGTAAACCTGCCACGGGCGCCGGATCGTTCGAGTCATTGTGGCTCCAGGCGAAAGATCTCCTCGACCGGAACGCCAAGCGCCCGCGAGAGCTTGAGCGCGAGCACGGTCGACGGGACGAAGCGCTCTCTTTCGATCGTATTGATGGTCTTGCGGCTGACCCCGATGCGCTCGGCGAGCTCCTCCTGGGTGATGCCGAGCCGGGCCCGGTGCAGTCGAAGCGTATTCGTCAGGCGCTCGTTCTGCACGGCCTATTCGCGATCGTAGATGAGGAGGGCGATCATGGCGGAGCACACGGCGACGATCAGGAAGCACTGCGCAGCGATCCGGCCCGGCAGCGAGAATGCGAGCGACCAGAGGAGCAGCAACCCCGCCGTCACCAGCAGGGCGAAGTACCCCGCGGCGAAGGCTCGCGTCCGCGCCTGTTGGTACCGTTCGTCGTTGAGGGTTTGCGCGAGGGCAGGATCACGCTTCAGCGCCTTGAGGAAGCTCGTGTTTTTGAATGTCTGGACAACCCAGATCCCGGCGCCCGCGACACCGAGTAGGCGCAGCACGACCCTCGCCGGATGCGCCAGCCCCGGGGCGGCATAGAGGATCAGGTTGGAGATCTGCCAGAGCCCAAACCCCACGAGCGCTTGGACGAGCAGCCGCCTGCGGGCGCTCCCCATCAATTCAGGATTTTTCGCGTTCATTTTCCGCTCCTCTGCGCCTTAAGTGTCCAACTGAGAATGTTACCTACACTTCCCATTTTGTAACCCTAAGGTTACTAACGCAAGCAAAATGTGGCGGCGGAATCCTATTGGGGGGCAACTACTTGCGGGGTCGCCCGGGGTCTACCGTCGCTGCTAGACCGGCGCCGCCACGCTGATGACCGGCTCGTGCCGGACCGGGAAGTTGACCGAGTTGGCGATGAAGCACGTTTCGTGCGCCTTTACATGGAGCGCCGCCGCCTTGTCGGCGTCCGACCCTGCGGCGATCGTGACGCGCGGTTTCAACAACACGTCGGTGAAATGAAATCCCCGCTCGAAGCGCGACATCGTCCCCAGCGCCTCGTCCTCGTAGCCGATCACGTTGACGCCGCCCCGCGCGCAGAGGGCCACGTAGCTAAGGAAGTGGCAGATGGAAAGCGAGGCGACAAGCAGGTCCTCGGGATTCGGAAGCGAGGGGTCGCCCCGGAACTCGGCCGCGGCGGATGCCCGGATCGATGGCTTCCCAGGAATATCGACGCGGCACTCGCGCGAGTAGGCCTCGTAGCTTGTTGTTCCACCCTTGGTCGCCCCGGTCCAGACCAGGCGGCAAGCGAAATGATGCTCGTTCGGACTCACATTCGTCTCCTTTCCAAAAGCGGGTCAGGCCATCGCGGCCCGCGTGCCCGCTGCCTCCACGTTGCGATCGGTGGCCGTGTCGATGCGGCGCCTCACGTCCAGGAACCCGGCCGCCGCCAGGAACGCGATCCCCGTGATCGTACCCCACAACACCATCGGCCTCCCCCGCGTCAGGTCGAGGAGCACCCCGCCTACGAGAGGGCCCATCGACCATCCGAACGAGTTGAACAGCCCGAAGATTCCCATGTAGCGCCCCCGGGTCGCCTCGCCTGAGAAGTTGGCCACGAGGTTGAGCGATGGCGGCGTGGCGACGATCTCGCCCAGCGTCGTCACGAACATCGCCGCGGAGAGGAACGCCAGGCCGCCTCCGAGCCCCATCATCCCGTATCCGATTCCGTAGAGCACGGCGCCGAGCGCCAGTGCCGACGTCAAGCGCATAGAGGCGGTGAGCCGCACCGCCGGGAACTGGAGGAAGACCACCATCAGACCGTTGAGCGCGTAGAGGAAGCCGAGATCCACCTTGGAGAGTCCGGCCCATTCCACCGCATAGACGGAGAGGGTCGAGATGAGCTGCGACGTCACTGTGAAGAGGACGAGCGAGACGAGGCAATAGCGGAGGAACACCTTGTCGCGCAGCGTCTCGACGACGTCCTGGAACCGGTATTTCCCCAGGGTCGTGGGAGGGCCCACCTCCGGGACCGGCGCGGAGACGGGGGTGGCCTCGCTCGTGCGGGCGCGATGCCGCGGCGACGTCTCCTCTACCTTCAGGGCCATTACGACGGCGCCGGCGAGAAGCACGCACGCCGCGATGAGAAAAAGGGAAGAATAGGAAAGGGCCGCGAGAAACCCTCCCAGGGCCGGCCCCAACGCCCAGCCGAGGTTTCCGCCGATCCGGAGCACACCGTAGTACTCGGCGCGGCGATGCCCATCGGCGATGTCCGCGATCATGGCGCCGGAGGGCGGCTCGAACATGCGGCCCGCGAACGCGCTCACCGAGGTAAGGAGCGCGAATACGACGAAAGGGGCCCGCGCGATCACGGCAAGTCCAAAGCCGAAGAAGGCCACGACCCGGATGAGCTGCGAGGAGACGAGCACGAATTTGCGGCCGCGGCGGTCGCTCAGCTCTCCGCCGACGATTTGGCCGACCGCGCCGGCCAACGCCGCGATGAAGAACACGCCCCCGACCGCGCTCATCGGCACGCCGCGCGTGCCGTGGAGGTAGAGGCTCAGGAAAGGGATGACGATCGAGAAGCCGACCGAGGCGAGGATCCGGCCGAGGAAGAGGTGAAGCAGCCGCCGGTCCCGCTGGAAGAGCGCCCGCCGAGGGAAAATAGTGTCGATCCACCGAAACATGGCCAAGCGTAGCACAACGCGCTAAGGTACCGCCGTACGCCGGATTGACCGGCCCCGCCGCGCGCTACGGTGCTTCGTGCGCGGGGCATTGCGCGGGCTTCATGGAGGGGGTGGATCCATGCTCGGTGAGTTCAAGGCGTTCCTGAAACAGCACAACGTCGTCGGGTTGGCGGTTGCGGTCGTGATCGGCGGCGCCGTCGGCAAGCTGGTGACCGCGCTCGTCGCCGACCTCATCATGCCGATCATCGGCGCGCTCACGCCGCAGGGAAACTGGCGCGAAGCGGTCATCCAAGTCGGAAACATCAAGTTCGCGGTCGGCGACTTCATCGGGGCATTCATCGACTTCGTCATCATCGCGGCCGTCATCTTCATAATCGTGAAGACCTTCTTGAAGGAAAAGCCCGAGAAGAGGTAACCGCGCCGGGAGGCCCCACGCCCGCAGAGGCCCCACGCCCAGGAGGGGCCAACGCCCGCGGGGCGCGCTATACTTCCCGCCTCCATGACACCGGAACCCGTCGTCCGCATGGACGACCTCTACCCCTGGCGGCCGCCGTCGCGGTCGGATGCGCTCCCGCACTACCCGGCGCGCGACAAGGTGATGCCGCTCGCGGACGCGATCCGGCGCCACGTCTCAGGCGGCGCGACCGTCGCGCTCGGCACCTGTCTCGAGCAGATGATCCCGTTCGCGGCGGCGCACGAGATGATCCGGCAGCGGATCGGCGATCTCACCCTCGTGGGACCGGTCTCGGACATCGCCTTCGATCAGCTGATCGGCGCCGGGCTCGCGCAGCGGGTCGCCGCGGCTTGGGTAGGCAACGTCATGATGGGCTCGGCCTACTGCTTCCGGCGGGCCGCCGAGCAGGGGAAGCCGCGCGCGCTCGAGGTCGTCGAGTTCTCCAACTTCACGCTGGCCCAGTCGCTCCACGCCGCGGCGATCGGGGCGCCGTTTCTCCCGACGCGCTCAGCGCTGGGCTCGGAATTGGTCGGGCGGAACCCCTGGCTTGCCCCGATCGAGAACCCGCTCGGGGGCGGGCCGATCCTCGCCGTGAAGCCGCTTCAGCCCGACGTGACGATCGTCCACGTCCAGCGCGCGGATCCACACGGGAACTCTGTGATGTGGGGGAGCCTCGGCATCACGGCGGACGCAGCCCGAGCCTCGCGCGCCGTGATCGTGACCGCCGAGGAGATCGTGACCCCGGAGCAGATCCGGCGCGACCCCAACCGGGTCGTCGTACCCGGCCTGGTCGTGGCGGCTGTCTGCGAGGCGCGGTGGGGCGCGCACCCGTCGCCGGTCCAGGGCTATTACCGCCGCGACCATGAAGCGTATGCCGACTACCATCGCCGCACGAAGACCGAGGATGGCTACGCCTCGTGGCGCGCGGAGTGGGTGGATGGCGTTAAGGATCTCGGCGGCTATTTAGCGCACCTCGGGAACGAGCGCGTCGCGTCGCTCATCCCGATGGAGCACCACTTCGCCGAGCCGGTCGACTATGGCTACTAGGGCGTCGGGGGCTGTCGATGCGGGGCTCGTCGAGGCCGCAGAGGATTCAACCTTCCGCGTCGCGCCGGTCGTTGTGCCGTGCGTGCGCGCTATCCCGTCCGGCTGGAATCCTCTGCGAGCGCTCGCCGCGGTGGAGGATCTCCCGGACACGCTCTTCCTCGAGAGCGGCGGGGCGGTCGGCGTGGGCAGCGAGTGGACGATCCTGGCGTTCGATCCCGTCTGGAGATTGGAGCTTCGCGATGGCGCGCTGCGGCGCGTGGAGGGCTCGCGGGTCGAGACGCTCGAGGGGGATCCTTTGGTCGCGCTGGCCCAGGCGTGGCCCGAAGCGGCGACGCTCGAGCCGCGGCCGCCCGTCCCCTTCACCTCGGGGCTCGCCGGATACCTCGCCTACGAGCTGAAAGATTGGATCGAGCGCTATCCCCGGAACGCGGCGCGCGAGATCGATCTCCCCGATCTTTCCCTCGGTTTCTACGACGTCGTCTGGGCCTGGAATCGCGGAACCGGGGAGGCGTGGTGCGTCTCCACGGGACTTCCCGAGAGGGATGCCGGCATTGGTGAAACGCGGGCTCGGGAGCGGCTTCTCAACCAGTGGGGGATATTGGAGCCTGCCCAGTCAAGCGCCGCGACGCGCAGTCAATCCGCCGCGCCGCGCAGCGCCTCCGCGCCGATCGCGCGCCTCCACCAACCAGGCGTCACCTCCAATTTCACCCGCGACGCCTATCTTCGGATGGTCGAGCGCGCGCTCGAGCACATCGCGGCCGGGGATATCTATCAGGTGAATCTGGCTCAGCGATTCCTCGTGGAGCCCGCGCCACCGCTGCCCGAGCTCTATCGGTCGCTCCGCGAGGTGTCGCCCGCGCCGTTCCTTGCGTACCTCTCCCTCACTGACGGTGGGATCGCCAGCTCTTCTCCAGAGAGATTCTTCCGTATCGAGGGCGATCGGATCGAAACTTGGCCGATCAAGGGCACGCGGCCCCGGGGCGCGACTCCCACAGAGGACCAGGAGCTCCAGGCCGCCCTTCGGGTGAGCCCAAAGGACCGAGCCGAGAACGTGATGATCGTCGACCTCGAGCGAAACGACCTCGGCCGGATCTGCGAAATCGGCTCGATCCGGGTTCCAGCGCTCTTCGAGATCTCGAGCCACTCGAACGTTCACCACCTTGTCTCACGCGTGGAGGGTCGCGTCAGGCCCGGGGTCACGCCGGTCGATCTCATCCGAGCGCTCTTCCCGGGCGGCTCCATCACCGGAGCCCCCAAGATCCGCGCCGTCGAGATCATCGATGACCTGGAGCCGGTGCAGCGAGGCGTCTACACCGGCGCCATCGGCTACTGGGATGTCTCGGGCGACTGCGACTGGAACATCGCCATTCGGACCATCGTCGCGGCCGGCGGAGCGGCCACGTTCCACGCCGGCGGCGGCATCGTGGCCGACTCGACCCCCGAGGCCGAGTACGAGGAGACTCTCGTCAAAGCGCGCGGGATGATGCGGGCGCTAGGAGTAACCTGGAAGGGATAGCCGCCTCGATCAGGGCTGGCCCACTCGACAAAGCCACGCGGGGCCGCGCCCATGTATCCTCGGACCATGAAGGCCATGATCCTCGATCGCCCCGCCCCGATCTCATCCTCGCCCCTCGCCCTCCTCGAGACCGCCGAACCCCAGCCTGGTTCCGGTGAAGTTCGGGTCCGCGTCCGCGCCTGCGGGATCTGCCGGACCGACCTCCACGTGATCGAGGGAGATCTCCCCGCCAAACGCCTTCCGCTCATTCCCGGCCACCAGGTTGTCGGG
Organism: Candidatus Eisenbacteria bacterium; assembly: GCA_005893305.1. Taxonomy (NCBI): domain Bacteria; phylum Candidatus Eiseniibacteriota; species Candidatus Eiseniibacteriota bacterium. Next base: position 22,289 of record VBOZ01000035.1, read on the forward strand.
ATCGTCGACCGTGCCGGTCCAGGGGCGAAGCGATTTCGCGTCGGCGATCGGATCGGGATCGCGTGGCTGCGCCACGCTTGCGGGAAGTGCGCCTACTGCTCGGCTGGCAAGGAAAATCTCTGCGAGTCGTCGCTCTATACGGGCTACCACGCGAACGGCGGTTATGCCGAGTACGCCGTCGTACCCGAGGCGTTCGCGTACGCGATTCCGCCGGTATTCGCCGACGCGGAGGCGACGCCGCTCCTCTGCTCGGGAATCATCGGCTATCGGGCGCTCATGCGGGCGGAGGTCCCGCGAGGGGGGACGCTGGGAGTTTGGGGCTTCGGTTCGAGCGCTCACATTACGATCCAGATCGCGCTTGCGCGAGGTTGCCGCGTCTACGTCGCGACCCGGGGTGAGAAGCACCAAGCGCTGGCGCGCGAGATGGGTGCGACCTGGGTGGGCGGAGCGGCTGATCCCCTCCCGGTCAAGGTGGACGGCGGGATCCTCTTCGCCCCGGCGGGGGAGCTCGTGCCGGTGGCGCTACGATCGATCGAGAAGGGCGGCGCCCTTGCGGTCGCCGGGATCTGGCTCAGTCCGATCCCGGCGCTTGACTACGAGCGGGAGCTCTTCTACGAGCGGAATTTGCGGAGCGTGACGGCCAACACGCGCGCGGACGGAGAGGCGCTCCTCAAGGAAGCGGCCGCGATTTCACTCCGTCCGCGCGTCACGCCGTTCCCCCTGGCGGAAGCGAACCAGGGGCTGGACCAGCTCAAGCGTGACCAACTCAACGGAACCGGCGTGTTGGTCGTCGAATGTTGATCCTGTCCTATTTCCCGAAGTCGATGACCAGCGCCAGCACTCCGTTGTCCACGGTGAACGTGTAGGTGCCGGTGTCCGCGATCGCGTAGATCGTGAACTGGCCGTCGCCCTTGATCTCGTTGAGGAGAAGGGCCTTTCCGGCCGAGCTGAACAGCTTGGCCGATTCGTCCCAACCGACCTGCTTCGAGGCGCCGGCCGCGAGGTTGAACGGCCCCCAGAGCTTGGTTCCGCCGGCTGTCACCTGACCGGGCGTGAGGTAGGCCGTCGGGCCGGCGGTCATCCAGACTTCGACGCCGATGGCCGTGGCGCCGTTGTTCGTGACCTTCCCCAGGACGGCGACGTCGGACAACCCCTTTAGGTCATCCTTGTGGTCCTGATAATCGCTCTTGGTCGTGAGGTCGACATCTTCCCTCGTGACCACCGTATCCGTCGACGTGGTGAAATTTTCGAGGTTGAAATCGATCAGGAACTGTCCCGAGACCAGGACGCAGCCCGGGGCGGCGACCGCCAAGAGCAGCGCTGGGACGATCCAACGCAAGTTCTTCATGGCGCTCCTCCTCACTTGCCGCTCATCAGGTTGTAGTTGATCCCGATCGTCGCGCTCGCGAACTTCCGGGACGTGTCGCCGGTCACGATCATGTCGAGCCCGCCGCGCATCTGAACCGACATCTTGGGACCCGCGGGAACGCCGATGCCGAGCCCGAAGTTGTAACCGGTCTCCTTGATGTCGTCGCTGCCGGTCCGCGTCATCTTGTAGGAGCCGATGCCGGCGTACGGGTAGAACTTCAACCCGCCTCCGCCGACCGAGCCGAGGATCGCGGTCGCTCCGAACGCCTTCATGTCGAATCCGGTGCGCGTGTAGGAGAGGCCTCCGAACTTCTCGGTCACGTCGCCCAGGTTGGACGTGGCGTAGTACGGCTCGACAGTGATCAGCGGAATCAGATTGACCGGCGCCCGGACGCCGAACACGGATCCGTTTCCGGTGTCCTGCTGGATGAGGGCGATGTTGTAGCCGCCGTAAGGACCGATGCCGACCCCGGGTCCCGCGGCCTGGGCCGCCCCGGCGCCCACCGCGAGTGCGAGGAGTGCGAGTGCAAGTGCGCGCTTCATGTGTTCCCCCTTTCGTCAGTTGCTGCGAGGACGCGCGACTATATCTGAATCCCCCGAGCCCGTCCAGAAACCGTCAGGGTCGAGGCGCCGGAGCGCGCCGATCTCCTCCTCTGAGAACGGCTTGGTCATCCCGACGGGCTGCGCGATCCGCGGGGCCCATCCCATCCGGACGAGCAGGTGATCCACGCTCACCCCCTCGAAGAGCTCCGCCAGGTAGGCCTCTGCGATCTTGTGGTCGAAGCGGAAGACGGCGTGCGTCGTGATGATCGCGCTCGGCCCTCCCGGAGGAAGGCCGACGCGCTCGCGAAACCCCGGGCCGTCGCCCCGCCCGGGGGAGGTCCGGAAGTGGACCGCCTCGACGAGGCGCCGTTTCTCCTGGGGGACCAGCACCACCGTGCGGCGCGCCAGCGCCATGATGTCCGCGGCGCCGCCGCTCCCCGGGAGCCGCACCGGCCTCCCGGCGTCGTCCACCACTTCGGTGGAGTTCAGATTCCCGAACCGGTCCACTTCCGCCGCGCCGAGGAGCCCGAGATCGACGCGGCCCGCCTGCATCATGCCCATCACGTCGAGCGTCGATGTCGCGCTGGTCGCGCCGAGGATGTTCGGGGGATCGCCCATCGTGAAGAGGAGCTCGCGGGCCGCTTCCTCGCGGATCAGGCCGTTCTCGTAGAGGGCGACGGCGCCTGGGGCGTGGGTCGCCTTCGCGACCAGATAAGCGAGAAGGGGGAGACGCGTTCCGACGAACACGGTCTCCCCCTCCTGAATTTCACGGGCCGCCCGGAGCACCATCCGCTCGCGCGGGGCGAGGGTGGGCGTCACGCGCGCCCCGTTCCTACTTGCCGCTGAACTTCGCGGGGCGCTTCTCCACGTAGGCGGTGAGTCCCTCCTTGGCGTCCTCGCTCGTGAAGAGCTGCTGCTGGAGCTCACGCTCGATCGCCAGGGACTCGCTGAACGAAACTTCGAGGCCGGATTGGACGGCGCGCTTGATGCGGCCCACGGCCTTCGAGGCCTTGGCGGGCGGGAGGAACTGCCGCGCGTACTCCATCACCTTCGCGTCGAAGCTCTCCGCCTCGAAGATGTGGTTCACGAGGCCCATCGCGTGTGCGTCCTCGAACGCGAACGTCGCGCCGGTCGCCATGAGCTCGATCGAACGGGCCTTGCCGATCAAGCGCGCGAGGCGCTGCGTGCCGCCGGTGCCGGGGAGCACGCCGAGCGTGACCTCGGGGAGGCCGATCTTTCCCGCGTTCTTCTTGGCGAGCCGGATATCCGCAGCCATCGCGATCTCCAAGCCGCCGCCCACGCAGTGACCGTTGAGGGCCGCGATCACCAGCTTCGGCGTCTGCTCCAGGCGATTCAACGTCTCGTTCGCGTGGAGGCAGAAGAAGTACTTGAAGACCGGGTCCACGGTCTGGAGCATCTTGATGTTCGCGCCAGCGCAGAAGAACTTGTCTCCCGCGCCGCGCAGCAGGATGACGTGCACCTTCTCGTCGAAACGCGCCTTCAAGATCGCCTCGTCCAATGCGCGCATCATCTCGTAGGTGTACGTGTTGGCCGGCGGATCGTTCAGCTCGAGGACGGCGATGCCGCTCTCGACTCGGTAACGGCAGAGGTCGCTCGACGGTGGCGACATGGTCTCGGGGGTCACGGGTGGTACCTCCTTGCGTGTCGGGGTCATATCGGTCGTAGGGTCAACGCCCCTCGAATCGGGGCTCGCGCTTGGCGAGAAAGGCGGCGAATCCCTCGCGGGCATCCGAGGTGTTCCAGCATGTCTCCTGGGCCTCGATCTCCCGCGCGAGAGCTTGCTCGAGAGTATACCCGAGCGATCTACGGACGGAGCGCTTGATTTCGCCGATCGCGACCGCGGGTCCCCGCGCGAGGCGCTCGGCGAAGGCCAGCGTCTCGCGCATCAGCATGTCGGCCGGAAGCACCCGGCTCACGATCCCCAGGCGGTGCGCCTCCGAGGCTTCGATCAAGTCTCCGGTCCACATGGCCTCGAGCGCGCGGGAGGTCCCGATCATGCGCGGGAGCGCATGAAGCGCGCCCCAATCCGGGTGGAGGCCGATCCGGACGAAGCTCTGACCGAATTTGGCGTTCTCCGAGGCCCAGCGCACATCGCAGGCGAGCGCGAGGCTCATCCCGCCGCCCGCGGCCGCGCCGTTCACTGCGGCGATCACCGGCTTGTCGATCGCCTGGAGGGCGAGCGCGATCTCGCGTCCCGAGTCGACGAGCGCGCGAAAGTCCTCGAAGCGCCCGCCTTTCGACATGACCTCCTGCATGAACGTGATGTCGCCCCCGGCAGAGAAGGCCCGGCCCGCGCCCGTGATGACGATCGCGTGCACCCCCGAGAGGCCCGCCGCGCCCTCGACCGCGCCGCGCAGCTCGCGGCTCATCTCGACCGTGAGCGCGTTCAGGGAATCGGGGCGTTGGAGGGTGATGAGAGCGGTGGGGCCCTTCCGCTCGACGAGGATCTCCGACAAGGCTTCTAGCTCAAGTCGACCCAGACGCTCTTGGTCTGGGTGTAGAAGTCGAGCCCGGCCATCCCCGACTCGCGGCCGAAGCCGGAGGCTTTGTAGCCGCCGTACGGCGAGGCGGCGTCGTAGAGATTGAAGGTGTTGATCCAGACGGTCCCCGCGTGGAGGGCGCGCGCGGCGCGGTGGGCCTTCTTGATGTCGCGGGTCCAGACGGCCGCGGCGAGCCCGTAGGCGGAGTCGTTCGCCTGCGCGATCGCCGAATCGAAATCGTCGAACTCGATCACGGAGAGGACCGGCCCGAAGATCTCCTCGCGGGCGATCGTCATCGAATTACGGACGCCGTCGAAGATCGTCGGCTTCCAGAAATAACCCCGACCGTCGCCGATCTTGGCCGGCTCCCCGCCCAGCACGAGCTTCGCCCCTTCCTTCTTTCCGATCTCGACGTAACGTCCGATCTTGTCGATCTGGGTCTGGGACACCTGGGCCCCGAGCCGCGTCTTCGGATCCAGCGGGTCGCCCTGCACGAGCTTCTGGGAGCGCTCGACGACCTTCTCGAGGAGGGCTTGGTGTACGTCCTTCGCGACGAAGAGGCGCGAGCCGGCGGTGCAGACCTCGCCCTTGTTGTAGAAGATCGCGCTCATCGCGCCGCGACCGGCGGCCTCGAGGTCGGCGTCGTCGAACACGATGTTGGGCGACTTTCCGCCCAGCTCGAGGGAGACCTTCTTCAGCGTCTTCGCAGCGTTCTGCATGATGAGCTGGCCGGTGGTGGTCTCGCCGGTAAAGGCGATCCCCGCGACACCGGTATGCGCGACGAGGGCGGCGCCCGCGGTGGGGCCGAACCCGGGAACGACGTTCAGGACCCCGGGCGGAAGACCGGCTTCGAGCGCGAGCTCTCCCAGACGCAACGCTGTCAGCGGCGTCTCCTCGGCGGGCTTCAAGACGACGCAGTTGCCGGCGGCGAGCGCGGGCGCCACCTTCCGCGACGCGATCAGGAGCGGGAAATTCCAAGGGACGATGAGCCCCACGACGCCGAGCGGCTCGCGGAGGGTGTAGTTGAAGAAGGGGCCGCTCACCGGGATCGTGCTCCCCTCGAGCTTCGTGGCGGCGCCCGCGTTGTAGTAGAACACGTCGGCCGCGAGCGGGACGTCGATCTTGGTTGACTCGGTAATCGGCTTCCCGGTATCGAGCGTCTCGAGGCGGCCGACCTGCTCGACGTGCCTCATCAGGAGGTCGCCGAGGCGCCAGAGAATCTTCCCGCGATCGGCCGCGGACATCTTCCCCCACGGCCCGGCGAGCGCCTGCTTCGCGGCCTGAACCGCGAGGTCGATGTCGGCGGCGTCACCCTCGGCGATCTCGGCGATCGGCTCCGCCGTCGCCGGATTCAGCGTGCGGAAGCGCTTTCCCGAGACCGCCTCCCGCCACTCGGCGCCGATCAGGAGCTTGCCGCCGGACGCAAGCAGCGGGGCCGGCATCGTGTCGCTTGGATTCAAGAGATCCTCCGGGTCACTCCGGGTAGTCGTAGACGCCGCGGCCGACCTTGCGGCCCAGGCGCCCAGCCTTCACGTATTGCACGAGGAGCGGGGAAGGGCGGAACTTTTCGCCCAGGGTCCGCTGCAAATATTCCAGGATGCTGAGCCGCGTGTCCAGCCCGACGAGGTCGACCATCTCGAAGGGACCCATCGGGTGGTTGAGCCCGAGCTTAAGGGCTTTGTCGATGTCGCGGGCCGAAGCGACCCCCGACTCCAGCATCGCGAAGGCCTCGTTTCCGATCAGGGCGTTGATCCGTGACGTGACGAAGCCGGGGGACTCTCGCACGAGCACCGTTTCCTTCTTCATGGCGCGGGAGACCTCCTCCGCGATCGCCACCGTTTCATCGGTCGTCTCCAATCCCCGCACGAGCTCGATCAATCGCATGCGGTGGACCGGATTGAAGAAGTGCATGCCGAGGAATCGAGCGGGCCGGCCGCTCGTGGCCGCGAGCTCGGTGATGCTGAGCGACGACGTGTTCGTCGCGAGGACCGCGTCGGGCCCCAGATGCCGCGCGAGCTTCGCGTAGATGTCGGCCTTGAGCGCTACCGATTCCGGCGCCGCTTCCACGACGAGGTCGGATCCCTTCGCCGCGTCCGGCGTCTTGGCCCACGCGAGCCGCGCCGTCGCCGCTGAGGCCGCGGCCGCATCGATCTCGCCCTTCTCCTGCGCGCGCGCCAGGATCTTCGCGACCTCTTCCCGGGCCGACTGGGTCGCATTCTCGTCCGGCTCGATCACCCGCGTCTCGTATCCCGATCGTGCGGAGGCGAGGGCGATTCCGCGCCCCATGATCCCCGCGCCAATGACCGTCACCACCGAGACCTGCGATCTTGCCATTCCGCTGCCCTCCGCGTCTTGACCGGGGCAGGCCCTCGCGCCCCAGAATCCCCTAGGGTATCATGTCCCGAATGGCACTAACGCTGGCTCGCTGCATCTTGGCTGCGCTCCTGATCGCGGCCCATGTCCCCCTCCAGGCGCCCCGGGCAACGGCCCAGGGCCACGGCGGGCCGATGGCCTGCTGCGCTCCCAAGTCCTGCTGTATGGCGGGTCACGTCTGCACGATGGGCGGTGGGTGCTGGGGCGCCGACGCGACCCGGAGCGGGTCCGGACCCTGGATGATCGCGGGCGGCTGCCAAGACCAAACGGCGCAGGTCACGCCGGTTCAGCTCGATCCCACGGTGACGGCCCAGGTCATTGGCCTGGCGCCCGCTTCCTTCACGCGTCGCGCGTTTCCGGGTTTTGATGCGCGCGGCATCTCCCTCGTAGCCCGGCCTCTGGTTCCTCCTCCTCGCGCCTAGCGCGGCCTCCGCTTCGTTTCAAACTCGGAACACCGGCACCACGTTCATCACTCCAAGGAGGAATCACGCCATGTATCGGCGCCTGATGTTGCTTTGTGCCGCCGCGCTCGCGTTCGCGCTCCCCGCGGCCGCGCTCGCGAGCTGCGGCGCGGAGAATTGCCCGCTCGACCACGCGAGTAGGTGGTCGGAGGCGCCATTCTCATTTGACGTCTCGTATCAGTACATCGATCAGAACCAGCCTCGTGTCGGGAACGACGATGCTTCCGTGGGAGCGCTCCCTCGCCATCACGACGAGATCCGCACCTTGAACCGCGCCACGACCGGGCGGGCGTCGTACCGCTTCGCCGGCGCCTGGTCGGTTTCGGCGGCGCTCCCGTACATCGAGCGATTTCACGCGCACATCCACAACCACCTGGGCGCCCCCGAGTACGAGCGCTGGGAGTACAACGGGATCGGCGATCTGGAGGTCGACGGGCTGCGCGCGTTTGGAGGCGGCGAAGGCCGGAGCCGCTACTTCGCCACGGCCGGCGTCAAGATGCCGACCGGCGTCACGGACGTCCGGAACGAGGCGGGGGATCAGCCGGAGCCGGCGGCGAGGCCGGGTTCCGGCTCATGGGATTTCCTCGTCGGTGCCGGGTCCGAGTGGCGCGTGGGCGGGACGCGGGCCGACGACTCGGGGAGTATCCCGCTTCGGCTGAGCGTCACGGGCCGGTTGAACGGCCGCGGAACCGAGGAATACCGCATCGGCTCCCAGGTGCAGGCCCACCTGGCGAGCGAGCTTCCGATCGGGCGGACCGTCGCGGTGCTCGGGCAGGCCAACTTCCGCGTTAAAGGGAAGGACGATGTGGGCGCGAGCGGTTTGGAGGAGGAGGACACCGGGGGCTCGTGGCTCTATCTATCTCCGGGGCTCCGCGTCTCGACAGGCTCGCGCGCGTCGATCTATGGGCTCGTGCAGATTCCGGTCTATCAGCGCGTGAACGGAATCCAGCTCGTCTCCGATGCGAATCTGTACCTGGGAGTGACCGGAGGGATTTTCTAGCTCTTCGCGGTGCGGCGCCGGCGCTCGCATCTTGGGCGCCGGCGTCCGAGCGACACGCGCGAAAACGGGCCGGCCCTCTACGCCTTCGGCAGCGTGACGCCCTTCTGCCCCTGGTACTTTCCGCCCCGATCCTTGTAAGAAATTTTGCAGACCTCATCGGATTCGAAGAAGATCATTTGCGCGGCGCCCTCGTTTGCATAGATCTTCGCGGGCAGCGGCGTCGTATTGGAGAACTCCAAGGTCACGTGACCTTCCCACTCCGGCTCCAAGGGCGTTACGTTCAATATGATCCCACAACGCGCGTAAGTGCTTTTGCCCAAACAAATTACGAGCACGCTTCTTGGAATGCGGAAGTATTCGACCGTGCGCGCGAGGGCGAAGGAGTTCGGCGGGATGATGCACACGTCGGCGTGGACATCGACGAAGCTCTTCTCGTCGAACTTCTTGGGATCGACGACAGTCGAGTTGATGTTGGTGAAGACCTTGAACTCGCCGGCGCATCGCACGTCGTAGCCGTAGCTCGAGGTGCCGTAGGAGACGATCCGTTTATCGTCCGCGCCCCGGACCTGAGTGGGCTCGAACGGCTCGATCATTCTCTTCTCGGCGGCCATCCGGCAGATCCAGTTGTCGGACTTGATACTCATGATGGCGGCGATAGTAGCAGATCGAACCCCTTCCGCGCTCCGAGGCCCGGCCAGTATAATCACCCGCCATGGCGCGTCGGATCTACATCGAGACCTACGGCTGCCAGATGAACGTGGCCGACTCCGAGCTGATGCTCGGTCAATTCCGCGCCGCGGGCTACGAGCGGGTCGATCAGCCCGCCGAAGCCGACGTGATCCTCGTCAACACCTGTGCCATCCGCGAGCATGCCGAGCAACGCATCTACGGGCGCCTGGGCGAGCTGAGCCGGCACAAGCATCGCCGCCCCGGAGTCGTCCTCGGCGTCGCGGGGTGCATGGCCCAGCACTTGAAGGGACGTCTCCTCGAGCGCGTGTCGCAGCTCGACTTGGTTGTAGGCCCGGACGCGTACCGCGACCTTCCCCTTCTCATCGATCAGGCGCGCGAGGAGCCGACCCTGGCCACGCGTCTGAGTCGGGATGAGACCTACGCCGATCTCGCTCCCGCCCGTGCCGACGGAGTCCGCGCCTGGATCAGCATCATGCGCGGGTGCGACAAGTTCTGCGCCTTCTGCATCGTTCCATACGTGCGCGGGCGCGAGCGAAGCCTCCCCGTCGAGGACGTGATCAAGCAGATCGAGCACGCCGCCGCGGAGGGGTTCAAGGAAATCGTTCTTCTCGGGCAGACCGTCAACGCCTATCGCGACGGAGACGTCGACTTCGCCGAGCTCCTGCGCCGCGCCGACCGAATCCCCGGAATCGAGCGCATCCGCTTCACCTCGCCACACCCCGCCGACATGACCGACGCGGCGGTCGAGGCGATCGCGACCTGCGCCAAGGTCTGCCCTCAAGTGCATCTACCGCTCCAATCGGGCTCCGACTCGGTGCTCGATCGGATGCGCCGGATCTACACGATCGCCCAGTACGATACGCTGGTCGGCAAGCTGCGCGCCGCGATCCCTGGACTCGCGCTCACGACCGACATCATCGTCGGCTTCCCGGGCGAGACGGTCGAGGACTTCGAGACGACGCGGAACGTGATGCGCCGGATCCGCTACGACGCGGCGTTCGTCTTCAAGTACTCGCCGCGGCCGGGGGCGCGCTCCGCGGAGTGGCCGGAGACGGTGGACGAGGAGGAGAAGGCGCGCCGCATCTCGACCCTGATCGACGAGCAGAAGGAAACTTCGCTCGAGATCAACGCCGCTGCCGTCGGGAGCGAGGTGGAGGTGCTGGTCGAGGGACCCGCGAGGCGGGATCCCGTACAGTGGTTCGGGAAGACGCTCCAATTCAAGACGGCGGTCTTTCCGCACCGCGACGAAAAGGTCGGCGACACCTTCCGCATGCGTGTGGCCGCGGTTTCTCCCTACACCCTGTTCGGAGACGGGGTCCCCGCGGCGGCTCGCATCGTGGAGGACGTGACGGTCTGAAGACCGGCGTTGTTTTCTTCGCCGCGCTCGGTCTTGCGGTAGCCCTCCCGGCGCAGGCCGCGGTGGTGACCGCGCCCGGACTCCATTACACGATCGACGTTCGGCTCGACACCGGGCGTAACCGGCTCGACGGCTGGACCACGATCCGGTATCGAAGCGGCGCCGACAGCGCCCTCCCCGCGATTCATTTCCACGCCTATCCCAACGCGTTCTCGGGCCCGCGGACGATCTACGCGCGGGAGGGGGAACGCCAGGCGGAGAAATACGACATCCGCTTCGCGCGACCTTCCGAGCGCGGCTGGATGACGATCGACTCGGTCACCGCCGACGGCGCTCCGGCGCGGATCGTCATGAACGAGACGCTCGCGCGCGTCGATCTCCCTCATCCGCTCGCTCCCGGCGACTCCGTCGCGCTCCGGCTCCACTTCACGGTTCAGATCCCCAAGCAATTCGACCGCTTCGGCCACACCGGAAACGCGTACTCGATCGCCCAGTGGTACCCCAAGGTCGTGGTCTACGACGACCTGGGGTGGCACCTGGACCCGTTCCACTTCATGTCGGAGTTCTACGGCGAGTACGCGACGTACGACGTCACGGTCACGCTGCCGGATCGCCTCTGGGTCGGCGCCACCGGTGTTCCTTGCGGAGCCGAGGGCGGCGACAACGAAATCCCGCGATTCCCGGCCGAAACGCCTCGCGACAGCGTCACGGTGTCGATGGGGGTAGTGCTCGCGGATTCGTTGGCAGGCCGGTGGCCCGCGGGGACGCTGGACGTGGAAACAGATCTCGAGCTGCCGCACGGCTCGCCGCCGGTCACGATCGCGGTGCCGCGCCAAGGACACGCGACGCTCCGGGTTCCGCGGGGCTCGCCGGTCCACTACTCGTATCATTGGAAAGACGCGAAGGGGGTCGCTCTCGAGGAAGCCGACGCGGCGGGGAGACCGGGGCCCCTTCGACTGATCCTCGCGGCCCGCGACCTCGCGGTCCAAGACACGCTTCGCGCGCTCGCGGCGAAAGCCGGACCGCGCGACACGATCCTCCCTTCGCTCAAGACGCTCCGGTTCCGGGCGGAGCGCGTTCACGACTTTGCCTGGGTCGCGTGTCCCGACTACGTGGGGAGCGACACGACGTGGGCCGGCATCGAGGTCAGCGCGCTCGTGTTCCGGGAGGACGCCGCGAAGTGGCGCGAGATCAAGGCCCAGACGGTCGACGCGCTGCGGCACCACACGAGAGTCGTGGGGCCCTACGTGTGGCCCCGATTCACCGCGACGGAGGCCTTCTGCGGCGGGGGCGCGATGGAGTACCCGATGCTGGTCATGGACGAGCCGGCCATGAACTCGGGGCTCGTCCGCAGTCTGGACGACACGAACGCGCACGAGGTGGGGCACGAATGGTTCTACGGCATGCTCGGCAGTGACGAGCGCGCTCACCCGTGGATGGACGAGGGTTTCACGCAGTACATCGAGCACGACTACACCGATGCCAAGTATCCCCACGGTCTGTTCCGTCATGTCGATCGGTTCCCGTGGGTGGGCCGGATCTCGGCCTTGGATTTGGACGAGCAGTCCTACCTCGCGCGTGCTTGGGCCAGGGACGAGCGGCCCATCGCGACGCCCGCGGACGGACATCCCGGCTATCCCACGTACGGAGTGGCCGCTTATTCCAAGCCGGCGAGCATGCTCCACACGCTACGCGGGATGGTCGGCGATTCGCTCTTCACGGAGTTCCTCCACCTCTACTATCGACGCAATCTTCTGCGCCATCCGCGGCCGCCGGACGTCATCCGCGCCGCCGACGGCGCGACGGGGCAGGACCTGGCGCCGTTTTTCCGCTCGTGGGTCGAGACGATCGATCGCCCGAGCTTCGCGCTTGGCGCGATCCGCCGGGAGCGGGCGGGAGCGGACTATCGAACTTCGGTCGTCGTGGTCCGGAAGGAGGCGATGGTTCTGCCGGTGACCGTAGAGGCAACGTTCGCCGACGGAACGCGGCAGGAGCGCCGCATCCTGGCGCGGGACCGTAGGACGCCGGCGGTTTTTGAGAGCCGGTCGCCGCTCCGAAGCGCGCGGCTCGATCCGCGCCACGAGATCATCGAGATGGACCGGCTCGACAACGGCAGCGGCACGCTCCCGCCGATGCGATTTCATTTCCTCACGGGGTTCCCGTCCGCGGAAGCAATCGGGGTCTCGTATGGGCCCACGATCTGGCACGGGGACGAGGAGGGGCTTCGCTTGGGCGGCTGGATGGACGGGCGCTATCTGCCTTCAGGGGACTTCCCATGCGGAATCTATGGTTTCGATGGCGGGCTCTCGTACGGCGCGCGAGACGGCTCGGTCGCCTACCGTGCCGGCCTTTGGGGACGAGCCGGCGTCCTGGGAGCACGGAGCCGTCTTCGGACGCTCATCGCCCGCGATGAGGGGCTCTTCCGGGCGGGTCTGCACGCGGAGAACACCGCGATGGCGCCGGCGCGGCGCCACCCGTACCGGTCGTGGAAGCTGTCGGCCGAGTACCGCGATCGAAGCGAGTTGAGGGCCGTGGACCCACAATACTGGTCGAGTGGAAAAACGTGGAACGGGGGGCTGGCGCTCGGCCTCGAGACGATCGGACCGCGGCACAGCGAAAGTGTTCAGATCGAGTATCGACGCGGAATTTCAGTGGGCGCCGATCAGCATCACCCTCTGTCGACCTGGAACTACAACTGGCTTCGGCTGACCGCGAACCAGAACCTGAGCCCGCTCCCCGGTGGGCTCAAGGCGTCGTGGAGGATCGCGGCCGGCACCGCCTTCAACCAAGCGCCAAGCGAGCTTCAGTTCGACATCGCCGAGGAGAGCCGGCTCGACGCGCTCGATCGCTTCTACGCCAACGATCGAGGCCCGCTCCGCGAGTCCGACCACTTCCTCGTTCCGGGAGGCGGTGGGGCGCGCGGCTACTCGGGCCGGGCAATCCTAGGGAAGCGCCTCCTCGCCGCCACCCTCGAGATCGAGCACGCGGAGTACCCCGTGTACCTGTTCAGCGACGCAGGCCGGGTGGAAGGTCCCATCGCTTCGCCCGCTGGTCGGGCGCACTCTGGCCGACGCCGGCGTGGGCGTCCGATACGGGCCGATCGACGTGGCGTTTCCTGTCTGGGTCGGCAGCCCCGCATCCGAGGAGAGTTCCTGGCATGTCCGGTGGCGATTCTCGGTCGGGACGGTCCATCTCCCCACGCCGTAGCCATTCGCGGATCGATGTGATACCCCTAGATGCCGGTCGGGTTAGGGTTGCCGGTCCGGGCTACGTCGAGCTCTCGGATGGAGCTGGCATCGATGAGATGGATCTTCTCCACCACGGGCACATTCTGGCAGGTCCCGCTCCGGCTTTGCCTCGCGTACGTTTTCTGGATGCACGGTGCGCAGAAGGTCCTCGGGATGTACCACGGTCCGGGTCTCCATGGATTCGTCGGGTACCTCGCTGGGTCCGGCGTGCCCGCCTCCCTTGCCTACCTCGCGGCCTTTTCGGAGTTCCTCGGGGCATTTGGGATGCTGTTCGGCTTCCTCACGCGGATCGCGGCGCTCGGCCTCATGGCCAACATGGCCTACGCAACCGTTGCCGTCCACGCGAAGTGGGGCTTCTTCATGAATTGGGGCGGCGACCCGACGCGGGGGCACGGATACGAATACCCAATGACCCTGTTCTGCATGGCGCTGGCGCTTTTCATCGGCGGCGGCGGCAACCTTTCCATCGATCGGATGATCGCACCCAAAGAGAAGCGCCCAGGTTGACAGGTCGCGGGGACGGGCGGAGAATCGATTCGTCCCCACCACCCATTCCCCACGAGGTGCCCCATGAAAGTCGAGATCCGCTATTGCGAGATGTGAGACTACAAGCCGAGGGCTGCCAGTTTGGCGGCCGAGCTGAAGCAGAACTTCGGAGCTGAGTCGACGCTCGTTCCCGGAGGCGGAGGAGTCTTCGACGTCTCCGTCGACGGCAAGATCATCTTCTCCAAGAAGTCGGTGGGACGGTTCCCCGAGCCCGGGGAGATCGTCGGGATGCTTCAGAAGAAATAGGGGGGTACCATGAGGTCGCTGATCCGTCTGCTCACGCCCTTAGCGCTTGCGGGCGCGATCGGCGCACTCCTGCTCGCCTCCCCCGCCGTCGCCGGCCCCCGTCCGCTCGCGCCGAGCGCCGGCCCCGCCAGCGCCACCGCCGCGGCGATCTCCACTCCGGCCGCGCCGGTCCACGAGGAAATCCTGCCCAATGGGCTCCAGGTCCTCCTGGTCGAGGATCACTCGAAGCCGCTGGTCGGAGTCTGCATCTTCGTGAAGGGGGGAAGTCGCACGGAGCCTCCCAGCCTCTCCGGCCTCAGCCACTACTACGAGCATCTGATTTTCCGGGGCGGCTCCACGAAGCAGGCGGAGCTGGAATTCCGCCGGGAGATGCAGCGGATCGGGGAGGAGAGCGGCGGCTACACGACGAACGACTACACCTGCTACGGGTTCACGTCGCCGATCCAGAACCTCGATGAAGCCCTCTGGCGGTCGGTCGACGCGTGGATGGGTCTCAAGTTGACCCAGCCCAAGGTCGCGAAAGAGCGGCAGGTCGTGATGGAGGAATACAACCAGGGCGAGGACCGCCCCGACTACAAGGTCTACTACCAGATCGAGCGGCTCATGTTCCGCGACCATCCGTACAAGCGGGACACGATCGGGCTTAAAGAGGTCATCGAGCACGCTTCGCTCCAGACGTTCCGCACCTTCTACGAGGAGCGATACGTCCCGAACCAGATGATCCTCGCCGCGGTGGGCGATTTCAAAACCGCCGAGATGAGCGAGAAGCTGCGCCGCGCCTTCGCGCCATACAAGCGGGGCCAGGATGACTTCGAGCTGGGACTGACCGAAGGGCCGCAGCGCGAGTTCCGCATGGGTGTCGAATCGATGAAGACGCCGAATACCTGGACCCACCTCGGCTTCCACGTTCCGCCCTACTCCGATCCGGACGCGCCCGCGCTGACCGTTCTCGCCGCCGTCCTCGGGCAGGGAACCTCGTCGCGGCTCTATCGCGCGCTCAAGGACAAGGTGAACCTGGTCTCGAGCGTCAGCGCGGACTTCGAGGTGCGCCGCGATCCTGGGATGTTCCTGGTCACCGCCGAGATGCCACCCGAGTCGGAATCGCGCGTGTTCGGGATCGTGCGGGACGAGCTGCACCGCATCGCGACCGAGCCGGTCGGGGCGGCGGAGCTTTCGCGGGTGAAGTCATCGCTCCTCCACGACTACGCGTTCGACGCCCAGACCGTCTTCGACCGCGCGGAGCGGCTCTGCCTCTTCGGCGTGATGTCGGATGTCTCGCTCGAAGCGCTCTGGCCGAAGCTTTTGGATAGCGTCACGGCGGAGGATCTCCAGCGGGTCGCCGCACGCTACCTTGCCGCCGATCTCGCTTCCTACTCGGTCGTGAGGCCGGAAGGCACGACCGGCCCGAAGCCGGAGGAGATCGAGGCGATGCTCCCGCCGTGGCGGACCGGATGGCCGGCCGTGGCCGCGTCCCAAGGTCCGAGCGTAGGGCCCGTCCGCCGCGAGGTGCTCTCGAACGGCCTCACGCTCATTCTCAAGGAGGATCACGCGACGCCGGTCGTCGCCGTGTCGACCGTCGCGCGCGGCGGCCAGTGGATCGAGCCGGAGGGACTCGGTGGCGTCTCCAACATGGCGGCCACGCTCTTGAGCCGCGGCGCGGGCTCGATGTCGGCGCAGGACATCTCCAGTCGGGCCGACGCCCTCGGCATGCGCCTCACGACCAGCGGCGCGGCCGACTACGCGGTGATCGCGTGGCAGGCGCCCGCCTCCAATTTCGAGAAGGCGTGGGAGATCTATCGGGACGTCACGATCCACCCGACCTTCCCCGCTTCCGAGGTCGTAAAGGTCCGCGAGGACTTGACCCGTCAGGTGAAGAGCCTCGGCGACCGGCCGTTCGAGCTCACGAACCTCGAGTTCGCGAAGGTGCTCTACAAGCATTCACCTTACCGGCGCCTCGTGATCGGGGAGGAAGCTTCGCTCGCGAAAATCCAGACGCCGGACCTCCGGAAGGCGTATGAAACCATGTTCTGCGGCTCCAACATGGTCGTGGCGATCGTCGGCGATTTCGACGCGGACCGAGCGCTGGAGCTGGCCCGCGGCTCCTTCTCGACGCTGCGGCGCGGCGCCGCGGTCTCGGTGGGCGACGTGCGGGACGAGCCGGCCCAAGAGAAGCGGCCGAGCTTGATCGACAAGGAGCAGGAGCAGGTGACCTACAACACAGGCTGGCTCGCGTGCTCCGTGCGCGACCCCGACTACGTGCCCCTCCGCCTCGCGACGGCGCTGATCGGCGACAAGGTGTTCTTCAAGTACGTCTACGAGAAGGGCGTCGCCTACCGCTCCTGGTTCTACATGGCCGATCGGATGGGGCAATCCTCCGCCCAGAACGAAATGGGCGTCACGCCCGCTAATTTCGCGATGGCTTCGACGGGGGTGCTTCGGGACATCGACGAGACGTTCCGGGCGGGGCTCCCCGAGGCAGAGCTGAAGCGCTCCGCGGACAAGCTGCTCTCCCGCTGGTATCTCGGGGCGCAGCGATCGGATCAGGTCGCCGCGCGGCTCTGCTACTTCGAGAGCGCGGGCCTCGGATATCAATACGCGGACCGCTACCCGGATCTGGTGCGGAAGACGACCTCGCGCGAGGTGCTGGACGTCGCGAGGAAGTATTTCAAGCCCGGCTCGTGGACGCGCGTCGCGGTCGGGAAGGAGCCGGCAAAGGCGGCCGGGTCCTCCTCGGCGCCCTCGCGCTAGGTCTTAGACTTCACCGCCGCGGTCGCGAGACCGCAGCCGACCCCCACGACCGCTCCGAGGGGAAGCGTCATCGCCCAGGAATGGCTGGGGAGTCCGGCTAGCGCGCCGAGGGCGAGTCCGATCAGGCCCGACAAGAGGCCGCCGCGCCAGAGCGGCGTGTTCCCGCGCGTCACGTAGGCGGCGAGAACGCCGTTGATGATCCCCTGCGAGGCGCGGCCGAGGATCGTCGTGAAGACGTCCATCGCCTTGGGATCACCCCAGGCGCTCCAGACGCCGTGTAGCGCCCCCAGAACGATGCCGGCAAGAACCCCCGCCGTGACCTTGCTCATCGGGCCGCAATATAACCGCGCTTCGCCGGGCCGGAAAGCCCGAAAATCCCGTCCAGATCGCCCTCCCCGGAGCCGATAACTTCCTCGGATTCGTGTCGCTACGCCGGACCGGGAGATCGCGCACCATGACCGTGCCGCCCATTCGAGGGTATTCGCCTTCCGCCGCAATCCCCATGGTGGGCGAGGCATTCTTGGAGTTCTTCGACCGCGCGCCGATCGGGCTCTTCCTCCTCGACAGCGATCGAAGGATCATTCGCGCGAACGAAGCGTTGGCCGAGCTCACCGGGATCGCCGCGTCGATCCTTCCCGATTCGTCTCTCCGACGTTTGCTCTCGCCCGAGGCCCCGCTGGATCTCGAGGATCGAATCTTCGAAGAGCTGAGCCGCTCCAACCAGTGGGACGGCGAGCTGGAGATGCGGACCTCGATCGGCGACACGAGCCCGATGAAGGTCTCGATCACCCCGGTCGGCTCGGACGGCAAAGGGCCGGTCCGCTACGTGGCGACGGTGATCGAGCTGGGCGAGCAGCGCTGGATCGAGGCCGAGTCGAGCCGCCGCGCGGCGGAGCTGGCAGCCTTCGCCTCGATCGCCGTCGCCGCCGGCAGCAGCGTCGACCCGAACGAAATGCTCAACACGGTGGCGCGCTCGATCGTCGACCGACTCGAGGTCGATGCTTGCTGGATCCACCGCTACGAGGCGGCCCACTCGCACATTTCGCTCGCCGGGGAGGCCAGCTATCTGAGTGGATCGTTGCGGCTCTCGCCCACCATGATTCCCGACGCGGTCAATCCGGCCGTCCTGCGCACGATCGAGACGCGGGAGCAGACCACCGAATCGGAGCTTCTCGACCGAAGCATCGCGACGATCGTGCACGCGCCGCTTCTCGCGCTGGACGAAATCGTGGGGGTCATCTCGATCCTGAGCGTGGAGGGAGAGAAGCTGAGCGCGCGGAACTCCGATCTCCTCCGCGCCGTGAGCTACCAGGTGGGCACTGCGATCCAGAACGTCCGCCTCCTCGAGTCGATCCAGGACCAGCAGGAGGAGCTCCAGGCCAAGAACGCGCAGCTCGAGCTCTACGTCGAAGAGCTGATGAACGCCGATCGCTTGAAGAACGAGTTCCTGGCGAACACGTCGCACGAGCTTCGGACCCCGCTCAACTCCATCATCGGCTTCCTGAATCTCGTGCTGGACGGTCTCTGCGAGAGCGAGGAGGAACAGAAGGAGTTGTTGGGACATGCCCTCCGGAGCGGGCGCCATCTCCTCGATCTGATCAACGACGTGCTCGACCTCTCGCGCATCGAGGCCGGGCGTCTTCAGCTCGAGCTGCGCGAGGTCGATCTCGCGTTCGTCCTCGCCGAGGTGCAGAGCACGCTGGCGGTCCAGGCCCTGGAGAAGCACCTCCAGCTCGCCATCGCCCCGCCGCCGCACGGCCTCAAGGTTTCCGCGGACGAGTCCCGCCTTCGCCAGGTGCTCATGAACATCGTCGGGAACGCCATCAAGTTCACGCAGCGCGGCGAAGTCCGGGTCAGCGTCGACGCCCCGGATGGATCGCCGTTCGTCGAGATCCGCGTGAAGGATACCGGGATCGGAGTCCCGGCCGACAGGCGGGAGCGCCTCTTCCGGAAGTTCTCGCAGGCTGACGCGTCGACGACGCGGAAATTCGGTGGCTCAGGGCTCGGCCTGGTCATCGTGAAGGAGCTGCTCGAGATGATGGGTGGGGGGGTGCGTCTGGACAGCGGGGGCGACGGGCTGGGCACCCTCGTCACGATCACCATCGTCCGCGCCGTCGGCCAATCGCCTGTATTTGGCGCCGACGCCCCGGGCGGTCCCGCTAGGTCTTCGTAAGCTCGATCACCAGAAGGTCGCCGCGCGCGATCCGGATCGATGCGGGATTCCTCTCCACGACGTTCGAGATCGAATCCTGGATTCCCATCTCGAGCCGCGAATCGCGCAGTCTGTATCGCAGATTATCCGTCGTGACCCCTTCCGCAGGCTCTCCCACCGCGAAAAACGAAACGACCGCTCCCGGTTTGCCTTCGATCGCGGCGGTCCCGCGTGCTAGCCAGGCTCGGCCGCTGTCGTCCTCCAAGATGAGCCGCGCCCGGTCGTGGTGACGGCGAAGGAGCGAGACGTGGCCGAGGACGTGGTCCAGGCGGCCCGCGCTCGCGCCCAGCAATGTGACGACGTCGAACGTGCCTTGCTTGAAGACCCACTCCACAGCCTTCTCGGTATCCGTGCGCTCCGTGTCGGCGTCGCGGATGATCGGGAGGTCGATGAAGTGAGCCAGGGTTTCGGTCGTCGCCGAGTCGAGATCTCCGATGATCGCGTGGGGCGTCAGGCCGAAGTCGCGCGCGACGTTCGCGCCTCCGTCGGCGCAAACAAAGAGGGACGATCGAGCCAGTGCGCGGGTGAGAGTCTCTCGGCTCGGCGGGAATCCGTTCGCGAGGATCACGGCGTTGGACATATCGCGAGCGTAACACTCGCGCAGGCAGGACGCCTGCTTTGTGATCGTCCAGCCGTGACGGAACCACCCCCTTGACAACTTCGCCGCTCCGCCTCAACCTCCCGGTAACCGTTAGGGGTGGCCGGAAAAACACCGGCCTGAGATCACACCCTATAAACCTGATCTGGGTCATGCCAGCGTAGGGAAACGGGGACAGACGAAGACCTTCCGCCTGGCCGCGTTCCCTCCGGAGCGCGGCCGGATCGTTTTTCGGGAAGGAAGGTGTCGTGGTGATGCGGCTTCGGCGGCGTGGTGGCACCGGATTCGTCTTGATGGTGTTGTTGGTATTGGTTGGGGGCGGTGTGTGTACGTCGGCTGTGGGAATAGCTCAGGAACCCCCGGCCCAGCCTTCCGGGCACGGTGCTACCGCAGGCCTCCGCGGCACCGTGCTGGATGCCGCTACTGGCCGCCCCATTCCCAACGCGCGCGTCACCATCCTGGGTCCTTCACCTATTGAAATGGTTACGGGTCAGGACGGCCGCTTCGAGGCCCCGATCCTGAATTCCGGTGCTTACGATGTCGAGGCCTCCCGCATCGGGTACGCTGCGCAGCACAGATTAGTCATTATTTCGGCGACGGACCCTACGTCAGGGACAGTGGAGTTCATACTCGAGCCCCGGGCACTCCCAAGCCCCGTCGTCGAGGTGACGACCACGCGCGCGGAGGAGCGTGCCTCTGCGGTCGCGTTCTCCGAGCTGGATCGCCCGAAGATCCAGGAGAAGTACTGGGCGCAGGATGTTCCGATGCTCCTCTCGGAGCTGCCCGGTGTCTACGCCTACTCCGACGCGGGGAACGGGGTCGGCTACTCCTACGTGAAGATCCGCGGCTTCCCGCAGCGCCGCGTCGCGGTCACGATCAACGGCATTCCGCTCAACGACCCCGAGTCGCACGAGGTCTACTGGGTCGACCATCCCGACCTGGTCGCGAGCGCGCAATCGCTTCAAGTCCAACGCGGCGTGGGGAGCGCGCTCTACGGCGCGAGCGCCGTGGGGGGATCGATCAACCTCGAGACCCTCGCCGGGCCCGGAGAACGCTCGGTCTCGCTCGAGACCGGCGCCGGGAGCTTTGGCACCCAGCGCTTCGCGCTTCAGTATCGGTCGGGTCTGGTCGGTGATTCCTACGCGCTTACCGGACGCTACTCCCGGATCTGGAGCGACGGATACCGAGAGCAGTCATGGTCGGACCTCTGGTCCTATTTCTTCTCCGCCGCGCGATTCGACTCGTGGCTCACCACTCGTCTGAACGTGTATGGCGGTCCGGAGCGCCTTCACCTCGCGTACTACGCGGTCGACCGGTCGTATCTGGACGGCAGGGTCACGGGCGATGCCGAGAAGGATCGCCGGTTCAATCCGCTTTCATGGCGGAACGAGACCGACAATTTCTTCGAGCCGCATTACGAGCTGATCCAGGACGTGAAGCTGAGCGAGAAGGCATCGCTCAGCTCTTCCGCGTTCTACTTTCCGGGGAAGGGGTACTACGACGACCTCCCCTACGGCCCGCAGACGTTCGCTTCGCGGCATCTGCCCGACTTCACGGTCGCCTCAAACACCCAGTACCCGTCCGCGTACTACGCCGACACGAGCGGCGCAGGGCCTTACACGGTCGTGGCCGCGGACATGACACAGCGACTCTGGGTGAAAAACAAGCACTACGGCTGGATTCCTCGGGCAAAGCTCCAGCATTCGCACGGTGCGTTGACCGTGGGCGGAGAGTGGCGCGAGCATGAGGGAAGGCACTGGGGCGAGCTGACCTGGGCGGCGGCCCTGCCGCCGGGTGTGGATCCTAACTCCGTCTTCTACGACTACACCGGCCGGGTCAACGTGATCTCGGGCTTTGCCCAAGAGGAATTTGAGCTGCGCCACGACCTCCAGGCGACCGGGAGCCTACAGTGGCGGCGAACGCGCTACGCGATCGGCAAGGATCGCTACAACGGCTACGACTTCAATCTCCACTACTCGTTCGTGAGCCCCCGCGTAGGGCTCAACTGGAACGCGACCGACCGGTGGAACGCGTTCGGCAGCTTCGCGCAAACCCAAGTGGAGCCGATCCTGGGAGAGATCTATCGCGCCGACGATCCGACCAGCGTGCCGCTCTTCCGCGTCCTCGATCCCGCGATTCACGTCTACGAGGACCCGCTGGTCGATCCCGAGAAGCAGGCGTCGGATACCGCCGCGGCGACGACTACCTCAAGCTGACCGGGTTCTGGCTCGACTTCAGAAATGAGATCGTCCCGAGCGGCCAGATCGGCGCCCTGGGCGTGCCGATCACCGGGAACGCCGCGCGGTCCTCGCACAAGGGGATCGAGTTCGAGGGTGGGAGTCGGCACCGGAGCGGCCTGGAGCTTTCAGGCAACCTCACCCTGAGCCGGAATCGATTCAAAGATTACCGCGAGTACGTCGATTCGGTGACGGTGAACGATTTCGGAGGGAACGCGATCGCGGGATTCCCGGATCGTCTCGCGAACCTGAACGTCGGCTATCGCCGCGGCGGCGCGCTCACCACCGTGGGGGTGGTCGATGTGGGGCGCCAGTACCTCGACAACACGGAGGATTATCGAAAGGACCCCAGCCTTAGGTCGGCGCCCGGATACCAGCACAAATTCGTCGAGGCGCACACGCTGTTGAACGCCACGCTGTCGCTCGATCTCGCCCGCCTCACAAGGACCCGCCCGCTCGGCGCGGAGGCGTTGGCTCTCGAGGTCCACGCTCAGAATCTGACCGACCTCAAGTATGAGACGGCCGGATACGTCTACGCCGACGTGCCCTACTTCTACCCGGCGTCGGGCCGAAGCGTCTTCGTGAGCCTGAGGGCGGAATTTTGATCCGACGCCGCGTGGACGGCCCGCCCCGGCCGTGAAATCCGCGCTCCAGCCGGTCGATCTCGCTCTCGTCGGGGCCTATTTCGTCTTCCTGCTCTTGGTCGGGCTCCGATTCTTCGGCGTCGCCCGGCGCGACGCCACCGAATACCTCCTCATGGGGCGCAAGCTCGCGCTCCCCTCGTTCGTGGCGACGCTCGTCACGACATGGTACGGCGGCATTCTCGGGGTCGGCGAGTTCAGTTATCGCTTCGGGATCTCCAACTGGCTGGTCTTCGGAGTTCCGTACCTGATCGCGAAGCGCGCGCGTCGTAGCCGCCTCTACACGGTTCCCGACCAGCTCGCGGCCGCGTACGGCAGGCCCGCGGGTCTCCTCGGGGCGGTCGTCATCCAGATCCTCTCGAGCCCCGCTCCCTACGTCCTCATGCTGGGCGTCCTGCTCCAGACGATGTTCGGGGGGCCGCTCTGGGTGGCGATCCTCGTGGGCACGGTCGTATCAACCGGCTACTCGCTCCGCGGCGGCCTCCGCTCCGTGGTGCGGGCCGACAACGTGCAGTTCATTCTCATGTACCTGGGCTTCCTGATCGCGCTGCCGCTCCTCGCCCTACGATACGGCGGGCTCGACTTTCTCCGCGCCCACCTTCCCGCGACGCACTTCGTCTGGCATGGCGGGAACGCGCCGCAGTACGTCTTTGTGTGGTACTTGATCGCGCTCCAGACCCTCGTCGAGCCGACCTTCTATCAGCGCGCCTTTGCCGCCGTCGACGAGCGCGTGGCCCAGCGAGGGGTCCTGATCTCGATCGGCTTCTGGATGATCTTCGACTTCCTGACGACATTCACCGGCCTCTACGCCCGGGCCCTCATGCCGCAGCTCGCGGATCCGGTTCGTGCCTACCCGGCCCTCGCGGTCGAGTTCCTCCCACCTGTTCTCCGGGGCCTTTTCTACCTCGGTCTCCTCGCGACCGTGATGTCGACCGTGGACGGCTACACGTTCATCGGAGGCGTGAATTTCGGACGCGATCTCATCTGGCGCTGGCGCCAGGAAGCAGACGAGTCGCGCGTGAATCGATATGTCCAAGTCGGATTCCTGATCACCGCGATCCTGGCGCTCGCGCTCGCGCTCTTCTTCCGCTCCGCCGTCGATCTGTGGCACGACGTGGGGTCCGTCGGCGTCCCCGCCCTGCTGGTTCCGCTGCTCTCTTCCTACAGTGATCGATGGCGGATGTCGCCGCGAGCGGCGGTCATCGCGATCGTTGCGGGTGGGGGAGTCTCGCTTGCGTGGTTGTTGTGGAGAAATTTCGGGGGAGCATCGGCGTACCCGCTCGGGCTCGAGCCGATCTATCCCGGCCTCGCCGTAAGCGCCCTCATTTGGGCCCTAAGAATTCGACCCGCAACAGGGAACCTTCCGGCCAAACCGGTGATCTAAATATATGAGAGGGGTGGGTAACCGCCTATGATTCCTACAGTTGACCCGGGTTGCCTCCTAGCCGGGCAGCAGGTGGGGTCTGACTCTCAGGAACCGATCAATCCGAGGACCCGCAAGAGCCTCGGAGTCCAAGCCCCGCCGGCGGAGCCCGGCGGGGATTTTTTTGCCCTCGAACGTAATCCAGTTCGAACCCGGATCGGAGGCGCGGCCGATTCTCTGGGCCGCTCAAACGCCGAGCACACGCCTCGAATAGTCGTTCGAGAACACGCCGCCGGGATCGAACCGATTCTTTGCCGCGAGGAAATCCTCGATGTTGGACGTCGGGTAGGCGCTCCGGATGGCATCGCATTCGGCGAAGAACTGCTTTCCCCAGTGGGGCCGCGCCGAAAGCGCGCGGATCGACTCGCCCTCGACGGCGCGCAGGAAGGGGTCTGACGAGCGTGCGCGCGGATCTGCGTGGATGTCGACGAACACGACGTCACGGTCGAAGTTCGGGCCGAGCAGGACGCTCTGTGCGGCACCGACGACGCGGCACGCGTAGTACGGACGCGCCGGGATGAGACCCGACATCCGCGGAAGGCTCTCCTCGTAGAGCTGCGCGAACTCCGGGTACCGATCTCGCGGTATCGCGAGCTCCATGTTCAGCCATCCGTTACGGTCGAAGGCGCGGCGCCCGATCTGTCCGAGGATTTCGTGCCTCTGGCGCTGTATCACGCCATCACGGACGAACAGCGACGTCGAGAACGGTACAACGACGGAGAGCTCGTGATGGCTGATCGAGAGAGCTCGCCCCAGCAGCCTCCTGACCGCGGGCATCCTGAGCCAGGGCAGGCCGAGCCACTCGAGACCGCTAGCCCGTGCGCCCATGTAACGGACCGGCCCGGTGGTGACGCGTTCGCCCGTGGTCCGATCGATCGTGAGGTACAGCATGGCCGCGTCGTCAAACGGATGCGGCCAGTACCGCAGGTACTCGTGAGAACTCGCCAGCTCGCTTAGGCGAGCTATGAGCTCCTGCCGCGGCATGCTCGCGACGCGGTACACGCACGGGACGGAGCGGTCGACGGCGAGGGTGACCTCAACGACGACGCCGAGCGTGCCGAGCCCGAGACGGAGTGCACGCAGGTCGTGCTCTGCGGAGACACGGACGAGCTGACCATCCGCACGCACCATCGTCACCGCCGTGACGAGCTCCGACATGAGCCCGCCGTCGCGGCCGTAGCCGTGGGTGCCCGTCGCAAGCGCGCCCGCGAGCGTCTGCCGTCCGTGGTTACCGCAATACCGGAGTGCGTAGCCGCGCTCATCGAGGTAGGCGCAGATCTCGTCGAGCGTGATCCCGGCCTCGCAGGTGATCGTGCTGCGATCCGGATCGAGCTCGAGGACCCGGTTCATCTTCGCGATCGAGATCATCGATGTACGCGAGAAGAAAATGTCATTGTACGAGTGCCGTTGCCCGACTATACGCACGTTGATCCCGTCGTCGGCGGCCTTGCGTACGAGCGCAGCAAGCTCTTCGACGTTCGCCGGCTGCCCAACCGCCGGCCCGAACGCGCGCCAGGTGCGCGCGTGGTTGGTGATCATCGCGCATGGCGCCGCGTCGGGGAGGACGGGCCGCAGGGCGGCGACCGACTCGCGCCACAGCGCCTCGGCGTGCGCCTCGTCGCGGCACCGGCCGCCCGGCGTCGCCGCGCGGCCGCGATCCCAGTACACGGACGTCGCCTCCGGCATTTCGATCACACGGATGATCTCGAGTGCCGCTTCCTCGGGTGTACGAACTCGCGACCACGCCCTCTCGATCCACGCGGAGGTCCTACCCTTGTGGCGGTGGATCTCCGTGTCAATGTAACCGGGTGAGATGATCTGGACGCGAAGGTCCGGATGAAGCTCCTGAAGCCGCAGGAAGAAGGTGATCGCGGCTTCCTTGGACTTAGCGTAGCGTTGGGAGAATCCGAGGAGCGGCCCGGCAGGGATCGCGGCGAGGCGGTGGGCCTCGCTCGCGACGTACACGATCTGCTTGAGCGCCGACGATCGACACCGGTCCAGGAGCAGGTGCGTCAAGAGGAAGTTCGATAAGTAGTTCACCTGCCAGTGCAGCTCGTGACCGTCACGGGTGATCACCCTCCTCCACGGGATGTGAACGCCCGCGTTGAGGACGAGCACGTCGATCGACCTACCCGAGGCGAGGATTCCAGCCGCGAACTCGCTGACCGACGCATGCGAAGCGAGATCGAGCGGGCGATGCAGCAGATCGCCGTCGACCTTGCGGCGCGAGCCAACGAGGACCGTGGTGCCGCGAGTCGCGAGCTCCGTCGACAGAGCGCGACCGATGCCGCTGCTCCCTCCGGTGAGAACGGCGAATCGCCCCTGTAGCGTGGTCCCCGCCTGCGCCTCCGCTTGAGGCACGACTCCCGTCATTCCCCTCCCCACGAATGCTCGATGGCCCTCATCATCAGTCTGCCGCTCCAAGAGGCATCGTCAGTGCGAATGCTCCTGGAGACAAGGAGTAAATCGCGTCTTCTGGGCACGCGTTTTCTGCGACTCTGATTGAAGCGAGGAGAGGTGCCGCGAGTACTAGCTAATGGAGGACGGGGGAACTTCCGAGGTTGATGTTCCCGCCACTTTCCGATCCCGCCCATCCCAGCGCACGAGATTCACCTCCGCATTCATCGCCGGCCCCGCCGCAGCCTCCCGCTCCAACCGCCCCGAACAGCTGTACACCTGCACCGTCACCGGCGAGGGACGTCCGCGCGTGACGTTGATGCCCACCTCGCGGCTCGCGAAGGCCCCCGTTGGGGAGAACACCCTCGGAGCAAATGGGCGCCCGGCCAGGGTCCCGTTACCTGTGATAACGCTCGACTCGGCGAAAAGCGCATACCGCCCGGCAGCGTGATCGGGAGAGCCACACTCCCGATCGTCTCGCCCAAGCGCTGCCAGCCCGAGCGGTTGAGTTATAGACCGCCAGGTGCGCAGAGGCTCTTCCCTGGAGAGCCTTTGGCCGATCATAGTCCCAACATTGCACCGGGGCGCAAGGAGCCACCATCGCGTGGCCGCCGTTGATGAGCGCTCACCCAAAGAATACGCCGACCCGTAAAGCGCCCACGATACGAGCTTGGTCGGCAGCTCCTGCATCGTAAAGACCACGGTGGTGGTGTCTCTTGCGTTCACCTGCATGTTGGTCTTCTCGGCCCAGCGGAATCCAACACACCTGACACGCAGCGTGTAGACACCGGGCGGAACGAACGAGGTCGTGAAGTATCCCGTCGAGTCAGTGCGCGCTGCCCTCTGGCTATTCAAGACCAGCACGTTCGCTCCTTGAATCCCGATCCCTCTCTCATCCACAACCTTTCCGGCGCCGGTGCCTGAACGATCACCAAGAGGAGACGCATGAGCGGGGTTCAGCAAACAGGTGAGGAAGACCAGGTGGATGAACCCCGACCTCGCTTCCGGCCCGCGGTTCGGCAGTCAAACAGGTTGACGAGGGAATAGAGGTCGATTGCGTCTAGATACGGACGCAGCGCGGGCCGGCTGATGACCGGGCACCTCATGCAGAAGGTCCAGCCGGAGGTGTTCGTATCGCGCTCGATCTCGGCGGGTATGTCAAGACACGAGAGGAAAATCCGGTGGGTCTCCGTCCCCGCTTTGATGTCGCGATTCAAGAACCGCTCGAGCGCCTGGTGGCCAGGGCAGGTCGAATCGACTTCGAAGAGCCCGGGCCCGAACCGATAGTCCACCGTCCAAACGCCATTGCCGAACGGCCCCAGAAGGTCGCCGCGAAAGAGCTCGCGGTTAAGTAAGCGAAGGGGCTCCTGATCCTCCTTCATGACCCCCTGGGTCGCGACGAAATTGGAGTCTGCCCGACTGCTCACGACCCCGCGTCTACGGATAGCGTCCGGCTTACCTTCCCAGTTCATGACTTCGCGAATATGGGCCGACGCCTCTCCGGGCCAAAAGATCGCTAGTCGAGGTCACCACGCTCGAGCGCTATCTCCTCGTCGGCTACGTCGTCGAACAGCCGGATGTGAAGCGTGTCGGGTTCTGGCCGTGGCGGCACCCAAGTCGAGTCCCGCACCAGCCTATACGAGAGTTCCCCGAGGGTATCCGCCCGGTAGCTATTAACGTTGAGCTGCATTTGTGAGCACTCGAACAATGGATGGATCCTTCTATGCGATGGGTAGCCCACCCGGAGCGCCGGCATGGGCTTCACGATGTCCCGTTCGGACGTCACCTTCATCCGATCGAGGCGCCTTACACTCTTCAGGGACCCGGAGGTAATCCGTGCCGCAATCAGGATCGCGTTGTGCACGGCTGTCACTTCCGCAGTGGCGACCTCCCTGCCGTTGTCGTGAAATCGCAGGCCGGCCCCGGAACCGAGCCACAGGGAATCGTGGGAAGCTAGGTAGACGCGATCGCCTTGGGCCCAAATGACGCGCGCGTTGAGAGCGCCTGCGCTGCCTGGCCCGGCCCTGACGGGGTCGCCCCAATTCTTGAGCGGACGCGCCCGCGTCGGGTACTTCGGACTCATCGAAAAGTTCACCTTCGTCGTGCCATAGGCCTTCACACGCACATTGGGCCGTTCTATTGACTGGTAGCCAATGGCATGGACCCTCATCGTGTACGTCCCCTCAGGAACTCTGGGAAAAGTGAATTGGCCAGTCGAATCGCTTAGCGCACCCAGCTGGGCGCCCAGGATCAGAACATTTGCCCACAGGATTCCGACCCCGTCCTTGTCGGAAACTCTGCCAGAAACCGTTGCGGCATCAATCGCTGCCCTCACGTCTTGCGCGAGTAGGAGGAATAGGCAAGCGAGGATCACGCGGATTCTGGCGGATCGACCTGGCGGTGGTTTCATGGCTACAGGGGGGGACTTTCAGGATCTCGTACCGACTCGGAGCAGGACACTCACATCCTACCACTACGCGAGGGTGCAGGGTGAGGCGGGGCGCCAGCACGCCTACCAATCAACATCCTCCACATCGCACAGCACCGATTCCAGATCGTTGAACACGATCCGCTTTGGCTCCATCGCTAAGGGCGGAAGGTCGAACTCCGAGTGGCGGCCCTTCACGAAGACGCGCACCCTCGCGAACTTGTCACCGCCGAAGTCGATGAAGAGCGGCACGAACATTTGGAAGTCGTCCGGCACGTTCTCCTGGTCCACACGGCAGCTGACCTTGAATTTCCCGTCGGCCCCCGGAGCCGCGTGCCACGCGAACCGGTAATGCGGCACCCCGGTGCCGTAGACCCACTCGCGGAAGAACCACGACATGTTGCGGCCTGCCTGCTTCTCGACGACGCGCTGGAAGTCGGCGGTGGTGGCGTCCTTCTCCGCATACGAGCTGTAGAACTCCCGCATCACATTTCCAAAGCCGCCGTCCCTCGTCGTGTCGAGATCCAGGAACAGGTTCCGCAGCATGTGGAGCACCCACGCGCCCTTGTCGTAGACGATGATCCGGTAGTCCTCGGCCGTCGTGCTCGTTCTCGTGCGGGGCCCTAGCCAGATCGGCCCGGCCTCCTGGCCACCTCCGAGCAGAAACTTTCGATTCTTTAGGATGCGCTCGCGGGATTGCCTTAACGCATCGAGGTAGCGCTTGCTGTCGGTCGACGCGGCCTGGAGGTAGCGGAGCGCAGAGAACTCGGCGAATGCCTCGCTCAGCCACCGGTCGTGGTATGTCGCCGGAACAACGCCCAGGGCGCCCCACCATTGGTGCGCGACCTCGTGCGCGCGCAGCATCTCGTCGGAGCCCTCGGACTGGGTGTTGTAGAACGTGCTCCAGTCCAGGTGGATGAGGCCGGGATAGGCCACGCCAAGGAAGGAATGCTCGAAGGGATTCTCGGCGACGTAGAAGCGCTGGAGCCGGGTCGGGCCGTAGAGGGCTTGAAAGAACGCGAAACTGTTCGCGACGTCCGCCCCGACCTGCTTCTCCATATCCCTGCCCGGCGCGAGACCCTGCCCCATCAAAGACTCGCCCGCCGATTCACGTACGAGGCGGTGCGCCGATTCGGCCATGAGGATCGTGACCGGAGGAATCTTCTCCGCCTGGATCGTGTGCTCCTTGTAGATCCCGATCATGAACGAACATTGGGAAATCGGCGTCGCCACCTTCCATGCGGTCCGAATCGTGTTGCCCTTCCGTTCGGGTGCGGCGGGCTCGCCCACCGACGCCAGGGTGTACGACTCCGGGTACTCGAACTCCAGATCGTACGTCGACCGCAGGCCCGGGACGACGCGCGGATACCAGTAGGAGCCGGGATCGAACCGGACCCAATCGTCCTCGCGCTGAACGACGACGCCGTGATACCGGACGCGGAGGGTTCGCTCCTCGCCCCGCGCGAGGGGGTGATCGCACGCCACCCAAAGGATGAGCGCATCCGGCCCCTTGAAGTAGTCGGCCGCCTGACCGCTCTCCCACTGCACGGCGTCGACATCGAGATCTTGGTCGAGGGCCAGGGCGAGCCAGTTCTGCCCGTCCTCGAGCGACCGGAAGCGGACCTCGGTCTCGGCGGTCAGCCGAAGACCGCCGTCGAATCGAGATCGGACCTGATAGTGCTCGGCATCGTAGCTCGCGGTGTAGTCGCACCCCGGAATCGCACCGCTCTCGCGATCGGCCTCGAGCGGAAACTGGCAGATGATCTCGCGATTTCGGACCCGATTCTGGAAGGCCATCGCCTTCACCGGTCGCCAGAGCTGAACCTGCTCGGTCTGGAACGGGTCGACCTCGAAGATCACGTTGTCCCCGCTTCCGGTCTGCTCGATATACGCGAAAAACAGCTCGTTCGAGGACCCTTCGAGGCAGGTCTTGCCGACGGAATAGTTGATATCCATCGACTTTCGGTCGAGGAGCAGATCGAGGGTCTTGCGCATGACGGCGGCCGCCTTCTTGTCGACCGCTCCCGGGACGTACTTCGCTTGGGATGCCAGCTCGACCAGCGTGGTATCCGCGAACAAGATGGCGAGCGCTTCGAAGTTCACGACCAAGGACTCGGTCTTGTAATAGCGCTTGAGCTGATCGCGTTCGATCTCGGTGGGAGGACGGAACGAGAACCTGCCCTGGCCCGTGAAGACGGCGCCCCAAACGCGACCTTCGACCGGGCGGAAGAGAGCCATCTGGCCGTCGATGAACTCGAAAGTGGCCAGGTCGCGTTTCAGGGTCAAACCATGGACGGCGGCGACCCGCGTTGGATCGGGCGCGATGTCGGCGAGCTGCGCGAAGGACTTCTCGTATTGGGTCGCGGCGAAGGCGGTGTGGGGAGGCGCGGAGAGGCCCGGGAGGAGGAGGAGGCAGAGTCCGGCGGCAGCCGCGGCGAAGGGACGCCGGGCGCGGCCCGGAGCGGCTTCACCCTGGCGATTCATCGGTATCCTCCGGAGCCTGCGGCCGGCAAGGGTGCCGCCTACTGGAGGGGGTCTCTATTGAGAATGATCCGCGAGCGGCCAATAGGCAACGCAATCTTGGATGTGGGGCCTTTGTGGTGGCCCAGCCAGTGTCCGCCGACCTCCCAACCGGCCGCCTCTTAGGATCGTCCGAAGGTGTCTCTCACAGGGTGGGACATCTGGGGTCTCCCGAGGCAGGCCCGGTGGCGCCACTTCGCTCGCTTGCGCGTCATCGCAAGCCGAGTCGCAATCGCAGCTATCATGGCCGCCGCAGTATCAGGCGCGCTGTGAGGCCATGTGCAACTCCAAAGAGAAGCAGCATCCAATACAGCGCAAGATGGTAGACGTTGTGGACCCATAGCAACGCCATCGCATAGACGCACGCTAAACACGTCAACAACAAGATGCGTCGCATCAGAGGACTGAGCTCCAGAAGTTCACGGCGCACGCGAAGGTTGTGCCTCCAACACCAGCCGCGAAGCAGCCTCCGTATGCGGCGGTGGAAGCGAGGCACGTGATCGCTGTCGCGCCCACACCACCGACGTAACATCCTCCCATTCTCGGAAGGCAATCCGGAATCGCTTCTGCGGTGAAAGCCCGCCCGGTCGCCAGGGTGCCGGTGCGAAGTCAGCGGGGCGAAGAACTTCCCTTACCCCGTTCAACGCAGGATCCCAAACGTAGATGCTACCGTCCATGCCGAAATCTGGATCCGGGCGGATCTTAACCGCCCCCGTGACGACAGTCACAGCCGAGCGAGTCTGCGTCAGCACGCCCTTCTCTTTGAGGATGGCATTCCAATAGGGCACATCCAAGGCCTTATCGGTTCCATCGGTGCGAGCGATTGCCTGGTCAGCGGGGCATCTCTCGAAGCCCTGGGCTGTAAGCCACTGGTCGATAGCCTTGCCTTCAGGCGTCGCCAAGGCAAGTCGGATCTCACGCTCCGTCGCCGTCTCATCAAGCACGACCGGTGTCTCGGTCGGCGTGAGAGGCTCAACAGGCGACTTCGAACAGGCAGGGAGAAAACTGACCAGGATCAAGCACAACAGTAACCGCAGCATCCGCCACCTCCTTCAAGGATGAGCAACGAATCCGCAGCAGCACCTTGGTTGGCTGTAGGCGCGATCCTGCGATGATGCTGTGCCGCGTTCCCGCACTCAACAATTCTTTGCGGTAGGGAGGGATCAGCTAGAGAAAGAGACACAGCACGGGGCGTGCCGGCTCGCGAGGTTTCGAGCAAGGTGGCTGATAGAATTCCGAGGCACTTAGCACAACTCATCGCGTCGAACGTCCGACGCTGTCGAACTCCGAGGCTGACGCGGGTGAACTCGCAACAACGCGAAGGCCCCATCATCTCTTGCCACCTGGGCCTCTATCTCCCGATAGATTGGTTAGGCTGCCGGCATGCGCGGGAAGGTACCGCCACGCGCCCGGGCAAATGTCAACGCGACCGGGGCGCCCGCCTCGGCTATCCTGGCTGGGCATGGATCGCAAATCCCTACCGCTCCGAGACGCCGTCGCGTGGGCTTTACTCGCCGCTGTCCTCGCGACGGCGTTCGCACTCGCGACCTACCCCAACGTGCCCCCCGCGAGCGACGTTTGGGATTACTCACAGGAGGCGAGGCAGCTCGCGCGCGGGGAAGGGTTCACCTCCCTCTACACCTATCCCACGCACCTGGGGCACGACTCAGCCCCCTTTCCGGTGCGGTGGCGAATGCCACTCTACGCGGCCTTCGGCGCGATACTCCTAAAGCTCAGCGTCCCGCTCCCTGCGGGGTATTTCACGATCGGCATTGTTTCGCACGCGCTCCTCGTCGGGCTCCTCTTCCTCCTCACGACACATCTCCATTCCGCGCGGGCGGGAGCGATCGCCGCCGCGGCCGCGATCGCGTCGCCGCTCCTCCTTGATCCATACAGCGCGGCGCTCTCGCAGCTCCCCGCGACGGCGCTCGCGCTTGGGGTATGGCTTCTACTCTTACGAGGAGGCGGGACTCTCTCGGCGTGCGGTGCGGCGATTCTCGCCGCGGCCGCCTGGTACCTGAGAGGCGAGTCCCTCGTAATGGTCCCTGTGTGGATCTGGGCGGCGTCCTCCGGTGGTCGCCCTCGCCGGGGCGCCGCATTCGCGCTCTTCTACGCAGCGCTCTGTATTCCCTGGATCATCACGCTCCGGGCGAGCGTGGGCGCGGCGGCGCCGATCCAAGGGAACCCGATGCTCCTCTATACCGCGCAGTATCCTGGCTACTCCTCCGCGCGCACATACGGGGAGGCGCTACCGGGGATGCTCGCGTACGCGATTCATCACCCGGCCGCGCTCCTCTGGAGATTCGCCAAGGACGCGGTGGGATATTGC
The DNA here is from genome assembly GCA_005893305.1 of Candidatus Eisenbacteria bacterium. Lineage (NCBI taxonomy): Bacteria > Candidatus Eiseniibacteriota > Candidatus Eiseniibacteriota bacterium. The sequence continues at coordinate 56,155 of VBOZ01000035.1, forward strand.
GTCGATCTTCTCTGGGGATTGGGACCAATCGCGGTGGGGTTGGGGATCGCGGGACTCTTGCTTCGCGAGGCGAATGCCCGATGGCGCTCGCTCGCCCCGGCGCTTCCGCTCCTTCTCGCCGCGGCGATCCAGATCGCGGCCTTCTCGCTCCTCGAGCGGAGCCCTCGGTTTCTCGTCCCCGCGGTGCCGCTTCTCTGTGCGGCGCTCGGCATCGCAGCGGCGCCGTCGCTCGACCGATTCTGCGGTCGGAGGATGGTCGTCGCGATCTTCGCTCTGCTCCTCCTGGAGCGGGCCGCGACGCTGGCGTTTGCAACGCGGGAGGCGGCGCGGCGCTTTCCACCGCTTCCGCCAGCACTCGCCGCGGAGCTGGCGGGACACATCCAAGGCCAACCCCGCTCCGCGCTCCTCTGGACCGACGTTCCGGACTGGATCGCGTGGCATCTCGATCGGCCGGCCCTGCTACTCCCGCTGCGGCGCCAATCAGACCGAGTGGCGGCCGATCACCCCACCGCGGGAATCTTCCTCTCGCCCAACGCCGGCGCGCGGAACTTGGCCGACGGGGAAGTCGAGTGGGCTCGGCGGATCGAGCGCGGGGAGCCAATCCCGAAATTCGTCGGACCGGATCTCCTCACCGGCGGCGCGCGGCTCTACCTGCCCGCCCGCTAGGGGCGCCAGAGAGCCAGTGGACCGGAGAGCGGGATCATGCGCGCATTACCAACCTCCTTCATCTCCGACGGGGAGACTCAGGAAGCCAGCACAACCCACACTCTCCGACCACATAGCCCCACCGGCTACTTCTTGTTGAGGGACGCAGCCTTCGTGTGCGCCATCTTTCCGGTCGTGATCATCATGGAGAGCTTCTTGAACTCTTCCTTCGTCACGATGTTCTTCTCGACCAGCTGGCTCTTGGACTTGAACGGACGGGCCGCAATGACCTTGTCGGCGGTCTCGTCGGTCAGGCCCGGGAGGGTCATCAACTCCTCCTTCGTCGCCGTGTTGAGGTTGATCTTCGGCGCGGCGTGCGCCTTGGTCGCGTGGTGCTTCTCGTGCGCCGCCGGTGCAGCCGCCGGCGGCGTCGTGGCTGGCGGGGTCGTGGACTGAGGCGTCTGCTGCGCGAGCGCCGCAAACGGGACGACCAGACCGAACGCCAGTACCCAAAGAACGTGCTTCGAGCGAATCATACTGGTTCTCCTAGCGAGGGCGAATGGAGGCGCGCCGCCGTGCCCTCATGGCGAACGGCGCGAGGGGGGCCATAGAGCCCTTCCGGTGGAAACGAGTTGGACTGGAAACGACTTGGGAGTTGTGGAACGGGAGTTTGAAGAAGGAGGACGACCTGTGTCTCTGTAACGGGGCAGGGAGCGCAGCGACGTTCCGGGTGGCAGACCCGAGACGCAAAATGCTGTGGACCCGCGCGCGGGGGACCGCGCCCTGAGATCACATGGTCGTCCATATAGCTGTGCCCTATGGACTGCGAGGCGCCGATGCGCCACGCGATCATCTGCGGATGATTATCTTGAATGGATTCCAGCGCGGCGACCTGGCCCCCGAACTTGGTCCGAATCGGGGACTGATGCGAGATCGGCCGCGGGTTGGTGCGGGCGGGGGGACGGGGCGCGGGTCGGCTCGAGGGGTCAGGGATTGACTGGGACGCCCACCTCAAGTGCGTGCGCGGGTGCCTGGACGCAGGGTGGGACGTGCGCGGCGATCCGTGGTGGCGGGCACCGGCGGCGGCCGCCGGGGGAGCGCTTCCGAGGATGGCGAGGACTCCAATCGCCACCCCGAACGCGAAGACCCGCAATGACTTCATCCCAACCCTCCTGGTCGCTCGGGAGGCCGACCCGGCCCCCCCTATAGCGCGTTCCCACATACCCCCAGGGCCCGGGGTGGTTCCGCCGACCGCATCCCGTGCGGTTACTACCCCTATAGCACTATGGGGCTCGCGGGGGAAGCGACTTTGCAAGATGGCGGCAGGGCGTCAGGCACCTACCCGGGGGGCTATTCGTTGACCAGGTATTCTTCGGGGCGGATGCGGAGCGACTGGATTTTGTAGATGAGCGTGGTGCGCTTCATGTTGCCCAGGCTCCGTGCTGCCTCGGCCTTGTTGCCTTGGTGGGCGCGGAGCGCCCGGAGGATGACGTCGCGTTCAGCGGTGACTTCCGCTCGACGCTCCCGATCCCGGAGGAGGCTCCCGGCGGACTTGGCGCGTTGCCTCGGGAGGAAGGCGTCACGACTCACGATGGAACCGCTCTGAGCGAGCGCCACCACACGCGCAATCTCGTGCTTCAATTCCCTCACGTTGCCGGGCCACGAGTAGGCGCAAAGCATCGCCTCCACGTCATCCGCCAACGTCAGCGACTTCTTCGATGTTGCGATCGCCTGGGCCCAGAAGTACCGGAAGAGCGCCCGGACGTCCTCCTCCCTGTCTTGCAGTTGAGGGAGCGTTACCGAGACGCCATTCAGTCGATAGTAGAGGTCGCGGCGAAAGACACCGCGCTCGACAAGGTCTTCGAGGCTGGCGTTCGTCGCCGCGACAATGCGAACGTCGATTGTTCTGATGTCATCGCGGCCCAACGGTCTGAGCTCACCCGTCTCGAGCACGCGGAGGAGCGTCGACTGCGCCGCGGGCGACAGCTCGCCAATTTCATCAAGAAAAAGTGTTCCAAGATGCGCGGACGCGATAAGCCCCTCCCGGGACGATACCGCTCCCGTGAACGCGCCCCGTTCGTGACCGAAGAATTCGCTGTCGATCAGATTTGGACTCACGGCGCCGCAGTTGATGGGAATGAAGGGTCCTCTGCGTCGATCGCTCATCAAGTGCAGTGCCTTCGCAAGGAGCTCCTTCCCAACTCCGCTCTGCCCCGTAATCAGCACCGGGATCCGGCTCGGAGCGACGCCTTGAATGATTGCGACCGCCTCGCTCACGTCGGGGCTGCACGTGATGATTCCGAAGCGAAGAGCTCCCCGGTCCAGTTTGTCGAGACCAGCGAGGGCCGCAATACCGGGCTCGTCCGCCTGCGGGTCGGGCTGCGTCTCGAAGCCCAGTAGCTTTTCGAGGAGCTTGACCTGATAAGGAAGGCCGAGACGTTCAAAGATCGCTCGTGCCTCCCAGAGTTGGCGGCGGCCGAGCGCTTTCTCGTCAGGGGTATTTCCTTGGAGGCGGGCCTCGCCAAGCCATTGAGTCGCGCGCGCAAGCTCGTATGGAATCTCATAGGACCTGGCGAGCTCGATCCCCTCCAGCGAAAGGCGGATCGCCTTCCTCGGATTACCCGCTGCCCAGTTGGCCATCGCGAGCACGCGATGCGTCGCGCACTCCTCGTAGCGATCCCCGGTGTCGCGAGCCACGCGCAGGCCCCGCTCGCAGGAGAGGATGGCAGCGTTGGGGTCGCCGAGATTGACGAGGGTTTC
>VBOZ01000035.1:59566-98588 GCA_005893305.1 Candidatus Eisenbacteria bacterium
GCGGTAGCCCAGCTAAGGAATCAAATCGCCCTTCGGAGCGGTTGCCTCGGCGATCTTGAGGGCGGCATTATAGTGATCCAGCGCCTGCCGGAATTCCTTCTGCAAGAGATGACAATCGCCCATGTACTCAAGGCAGATCGCCTCTTCTCGAGAGAATCGTTGCTCACGCGTCGTGGCAAGGATCGGCGTTAGGATTTCGAGGGCCTGGGCGGGGTGGTGGGTCAACACGAGGTAGCGGGCGCGGAGGAGGTGGACGAGGGCAGACCACAAGCTGTTGCCGGCGCGTGCGACAAGCGCTTGAGCCTCATCGAGCAACGCAGGGATCTTGGAAAGAGGGCCTGATTTTAGAAGCGTGACAATCAGGTTAATTCGGAGTCCTCCCGATTCCTTATCACACCCAATCTCGTCGGCCGTAATTATCGCGCTCTCGGCTTCAAATCGCGCCAGCGCCCATAGACCTCGATTCTTGAACAAAACTACTAATTGCCGCTGGTGTCGGAGGGCTTCCTCGCGGTCGGCGAGATCCCAGATCGAGACGTGGATGGCAGCGCGGATGTGCTCCTCAGCTCTACGGAGGTTACCGAGGCGAAGCTGCGCCACGCCTAATACCGCGTGTGCAGTGCACAGGGATCTCGACAAGCGATCACGTGACAGTCGTGGGATTAGAGCGGAGCCGAGCGAAGTCAACTCCTCCCATCGCCCGGTATCGTGGAGACAATTCAATCTCAGCGCGAGGGCTTCCTCCACCAATGACGGCTCACCAGAATCCGACCACAATTGTGTGCTGCAAAGAATGTGGAGTGCGTCTTCTTGCCGCCCAACTGAGATAAGAGCTACGGCCGAGTCGATAAGTTCACGGCTGAGGCTGCTCATGATCAGGCCGGAATTGCCCGCTCCATAAGGCGATGAGCTAGCGAGGGGCAAAATCTCACAACAAGCCCCGGAACCAGAATGAGAGGTAGCGGCGGACAGTCAACCCGACCAAGGTTAATCCAACGCTCTTTGGCGCTCGAATGTAGCTAGAGACAATGACACTCATTGACGGTTTAGTAGCCGCGATGCTGGTGGGTGGCCCGGGGACGGTGGCCTGATTCCCTGTGGCGTCTGGATCTCCCATTTCGATTGGCGGCCTTGTCTTCGCGACCGACCAACGAGGAGAAGCAAAAGCCAGCACGCAACTGAAGCTCGCGGTAATGAGAATGGCGAAGCCGAGGCGCCGAATACGGATTGCGATCAATGCCTTCATGGCACTCCAACCTCTGCGTCTGAACCGGCGATTCCTCCGGCCGGGGGGACGGCCGCTGTGGACTTTCCCGTCCGCACAGTATGATTCCGATCACGAACATCCTGGAGCGTAACGACAATAAAGCGCTTGGGAGGATGGGAGAGCTGGATGTCTTTGCGACGTAGTAGACTCATGGTCCTTGCACCCCCGAGCAGCGTCAAGGGAGAGGAAACCCCCAAGACTATACAGTATTTACGGATACCGTGGCAAGCGAAATCTCCCACAGCCGGAACCCCTCTTCCTAGTCGGGCTCTCGGCATCCTGACACGTCGATGTTGGATGAACCAGTTCTACAACCTGATCCCCCGCCGTAATATCCGGGCGTGATGGGGACGCGCGGCAAGTCGATGAAGACTCCTAGCCTTTCGCCCCGTTACACCGTTCGCTCCCTGCTGGGTGCGGGCGGGTCCGGGCGCGTCTATCGCGTCCACGATTCAATCCGCGATCTCGAGCTTGCCCTGAAGCTCGTTAGTCCCGTCGAGTCGACCTGGCTGCGCCGCGAGTTCGACACCCTCCGTCAAATCCGTCACGAGAACCTGATCCACGTCTTCGACTGGGGCACTATCCCCTCGGGAGACGCCTACTACACGATGGAATTGATCGAGGGAGGAGATTGGGGTAGTCGCATGGGCGCGCCTCAATCGGCCGAAGAGGTGCGGCGAATCCTGGCCGGAGTCCTGCGCGCCATCGCCCATCTTCACTCCCACAGGGAGATCCATGGGGACTTGAAGCCCGGAAACATCCTCCTAGGTCGAGGTGAGGTCGTCAAGGTTGTCGACGTGGGTATGGGCGGGAACATGGGCGAGGGCGTTGGGTCTGCTGGAACACCTGGTTATGTCGCGCCGGAAGTCTGGCAGGGCTCGAACGCAGACGAGAAGAGCGATCTCTACTCGGTCGCTGTCCTCGCGTACGAAGCGCTTGTCGGCGAGCACCCGTTTGCTGGGCGCACGGTACGAGACGTCGTTTCGGGTCAACTCGAGGGTTGGGTGCCGTCCCCAGGCGTGCATGGAATCCGGGTCCCTCCGGATATTGAGCGCGCTGTGATGCGAGCAATTGATCGGAGTCCCGCGCTGAGACACAAGTACGCCGACGAGATGATGGATGATCTCGGGATCACCGATCGCGCCGGCGAGATCCTGGGTGGGAAGATTGTTGCGAGAGACCAGGAGCTTGCGACGCTCGAAGCAATGCTCCGGACGGGTTCGGCGGACGCCCCCACACTCGTCCACGCGTCCGGCCCTCCTGGGGTCGGCAAGTCAGCCCTCCTAGAGGAATTTTCTCAACATGTTCTGGGGTACGGAGGAAGGGTTGCGATCGTTCCCAACCCACCACAGGTAGGCGTGGAGAGGGTTCTTTCGTCGCTGACGGATGGGGGAGCGCGCATGGAGGACGGTTTCCGATCAGGAAGCATTTCGTCGCTTGCGCCGAAGCTCTTGGAGACGTCTGAGCATGGGCCCGTGTTACTCCTCTTCGAGACTCACGTTGGCGACGCACCGCACTCGATCGACTTCGTCAGGAATCTCGCCAGGTATTTGTGGGCTCTTCGCATTGAGCACCAGAGCCCATGCAATCTTCTGCTCGCAATCGAAACACACGCGCCGGCTTCCGATGGTGAGGAATTCGAGCGATGCATGGCGATCACCCCTTTGCTCCCAGACCAAATCGAGGACTTCATCGAGGGCACATTGGGCCAGTCAGCCCTTCAGCCGGAGGTCCGTGAAAGAATCAGCTCAATCACGGGCGGGGCACCGAGGGCACTCCGAGCCTTACTGGCGGATCTCGTTGATCGTCGCGTTCTCCAGCGTAGCGCGGGAAAGTGGCGATTCAGGGAGACCGAGCAGCTCCGCAGCCTCGCTGATTTCGGTGCGGCCAGCAGATGGACCCTCGCTTGGTCGCATCTCGGGGAGAATCAACAAACCCTGCTCGCCCTCCTCTGTCAATTTCCCAATGGTCTGGCGGAAGAGTGCATTGAGGCTGTTCTCCCAGGCTCTGGCGACAGACTGTCGGACCTTGCTTCGAGAGGTTGGATCAAGACGAACACCGCGACGGTCAGCGAGCTCACGGATCATCGGCAGGTAAATGCGGTACTCGAGAAGCTGGTGTCGCTCTGCCCTGGCGCGCTCTCGAGGGAAGAGCGGGCAACTGTTCTCCTGACGATCGGATCGGGGGGAGAGACGCTCGACGAGGGATTGTGGGCCGCAGAGCAAAGCATGGCGCGAGGCGACTTCCGACAGGCACGTGAACGCGCGGAGCGCTGCCTCAGCATCGCTGAGGGGAGGAAGGACGTAGCGGCATCTCGACGCGGCGCCCTGATCATCGCTGAGGCGCTGCACCAGTCGGCGGATGACGAAGGAGCCAGTCAGGTCTTGGAAAGTCCCGGCCTTTGGAATTCTGATCGTGGCGCGATACCGGAGTTCGCGAGGCGGGCTCATCTCTTGGGTACGATACGAACGTCTCAAGGCCAAATGACCGAAGCGAGAACCTATTTATCGCGCGCCGTCGAACTGGCGGAGGAGGCTGGCGACCTCTCCGCTTCGCTCCGCGCCCACGCTGACCTTGCGGAGATCGATTGGCGGCACGGGGACGAGGCCGCGAGGTCCGCAGCAATTAGCCGGCTTCGCGCGGTACTCGCTCGAGACTTTGGTGGGCTGACCATGAACGACGAGCGAGCCGCCCTCTCATATCCATTGGGCTCGGCGCTAATCCTCTCGGGTGATCGTGCAGGTGCCCGTCAACTTCTGACGAGGGCGCTAGAGCTTCAACCCGGCGACTTTTGGCGAATGAGATTGGCCAACGCGCTCGCGACAGCAACGTACTACCTGGGCGAGTTCCAGGAGGCCCTAAGTTGGATTGATGAGGCTTGGCGATGCGCAGAGAGGGGCGGAATCGACGCATTCAAGGCCCGAACCCTCTCGAATCGCGCCGGAATACTTTACGGACTCGGCCGATTTCGGGAGGCGGTCGACCAGCACGAGCTCTCTGCTCAATGGGGTCGTCGAACGGGAAACGTGTTTGAGGCCCTCAGTGCGTGCGCAGGGGCATCAGTGAATCTGACTTTGCTAGGTCGGTATGAGGAGGCAATCGAGCGGGCGCGCGAGGCATATCGCGCCGCAGAGAAGATCGGAAACCTCCACGAAATCGCCAAATGTCAGGAGCTGGAGGCCCTCGCTCACTTCTACATCGGAGCCTATGAGGACGCGGACCGGCTCGCTCTTTCGGCGATAGAGCGTATTCGAGACCAGGGGTTTGATGACGTAAGACCGAGACTGGACTGGCTTCAAGCTCGCGTCTGCATGGCGAAGGGAGGCTTTGAGAAGGCCGAGGTGTTGCTTATTCGAGCGCGGGAGGTGCTTCTACGTACCCAGGATTGGGAGGATCTACCGGGGGTCCAAATCGAAATGCAGGACCTCCACTTCCGAAAGCAGGATCCGCGATTCAGCCTGATGGACGTGACGCGCATTACGGTCGAAGCCGACCGCGCCCATGCTCTGGTTGTCTACCTTCACGGTGCCGTCGTTATTGCAGAGGTCATCCTGGCAAACGGGACTGATGATCGGGAACACCGGGATCTGCTCCTCAACGCGCTTGGTAAGGCGGAGGAGTCTGGAGCTGTTGAATTCAGTTGGCAGTTGAGCTACGTCCTTGGCGAACTCGCAAGATTGGACGCTGACACCCGGGGAGCGTCGGCGCGATACGCTCATGCCCTGAGGAGGCTTAGAGAAGTCGCAGACCGCCTCAGCCCTGAACATCGCCGTAGCTACCTTCAGACCGCCCATGCTCGCCGCCTCCTCGAACGCGCATCGTAAGTAGCTCGAGTTACGGCTTGAGGTCGTTACCGGCAGGCTTCAGATCGTTGCCAGCAGGCTTCAGATCGTTACCCGCGGGACTGGCGATCGTGGTTCCACTCTGCGCGCTATCCGGCAAAGGGTTCATAAGAGCGTTCTGGCCGCAGCCGGTTGAGAGCAGCGCCGCGAACAAGAAGAAGCTCACCGCCGCCAGCCTGAGTCCCTTTTTCATTCCCCTCGTGCGTTCCATCTGAACCTCCTTGCGTCGTTCCGTCCAAGAACCAGCCCCACTTCTGGCCAGTGAGTAGGGCAACCCAAGGGCCAGGGGCCAGTCGTTGGGGAACAGTGGTCCGGATCCGAGCCGCGGCGGTAAGGCGCTGAAAAGGAGAGACTTAGTGGCCAGAGCGAGTGGCTATTTTTTAGCCACTTCTTGCGGGTGGGACGGGGAGCGGAGGATTGAGGGTCAGATCGAGGGGCGAAGCGGTGTTTTGATTCTGGAAATTGGACTAAGCCTTGTCGGGGGAATGCCTTAACTCGTTGGTTTATATGAACCAGCCTTGGAGGAAAATTCCGCAGGCGCCGCGGAGGGCTCAAAAGACTACAACCTACTGCAGCGTAATTAACTCGACAGGAATTCCGCTCAACCCCGGGTTTCGACGGGCGACCTGGCGGTAGGTCTTCAGAAACTCGTCCGGCCCGGCCTCGATGGCCTGCCTGAGCACCTTTTTCCCCAGCGCCACCTCGATCCGGTGCGCCGCGAACATGCCGCTGATCGCACCATATTTGCTCCAGAGGGGTCCGCTTCCGGCGAGCTGAAGGATCTCGATTAGATCGCCGCGCGCCGCGCCGGGCTGCCTCAGCCTCCTGCACGCGGTTGCCAACTGAGAGAACGCGAAGGTCTCCCGCGAGCTGGGTTTCCATGTGAACAATGTGTCGGCTCCCGGGCGCTCGCGCCAGTCGATGTAGTGCGCGATGCCCTCGTCCAGCATCACCCTGCGGACGTATGCGAAATCGGACAGAGAGTTGTCGCGATAGTCGTCCCACCCGGGAAGCGTTACCTCGGCCTGGTGAAGTCCGGCATGAAACACCTCGTGAGCGAGAACGTGCTCCAAAGTTTCCAGGCGCTCCGCGGTCGTGTTTCCGTAAGACAAGACATCGGTCAGGTTGATCAGGATCGTGGGGACGGAATCGCCGTCCGCGCTCGCGCGAAGCGACACCGCGTCGAACATGGTCTGGCTTGCGATCACGAACCAGACCCTGACTTTCTTCCACGAACGCGCTTCGGGGAGATATCGGGCGGCGTCGCCGGCGATTTGCGAGGCTAGAGTTGCTCTCCGCGAGGAGACCGCTCCCGCGACCGCGGCGATCGAATCGCGGCTCTTGTAGGCGGGATCCATCCCAAAGCCGCAGATTCCCGAATCGGGAAGCTCGATCGCGCGGGCAACTTCCTCTTCAGAGGGAGCGCACCTGAATTGCTCTCGCAGGAAGACGCGAAGGGTTTGATACGGAAGGGTCCGAGCAATCTTATGCGCTTCGGCGCGCGTGACGCCGCCAGGGCGCCCTTTGCGCCCGCCGAGTTTCCAGAGCGAGAGCACCCGCGTCGCGGGAGAAACGTCCAGAACCACGTCGGTGGCGGTGAGGGGGCGCTCCGTCGCTGGGCGACGCTCCACCGTTGTCGCTCCCGGGCTACGCCTTGGTGCGGTCGGCGCGGTGGTGCGCTCGCCCGCGGTGACGAGTGCGGTCGCTCCAGAAACGCCGACGAGAGAGAGGATGAGCAGCGCGATCGCGGCGCGACTCAGAACGTCACGCCCCCTCGAAAAGGCGCGCGATGAGATCGTGATGACGCTCGGCCACCGCCTTGCGCTTCAGTTTTAGTGAGGGCGTGAGGAAGCCGTTCTCGATCGTCAGATCATCGGGGATCAGCTCGAACCGCTTGATCCTCTCGAACGAGGCGTGCGTGCTGTTCACCTGCTCCACCTCGGCCGCGATCTCCTCGCGCTTCACGCCTGGGGCGGGCACGATGAGCGCGGCGATGAACTTCTTCCCGTCGCCCAGCACGAGCGCTTCGCGAATCTTCGGCGAGCTCCTGAGCGCGTTCTCGATCGGCTGGGGCGCGACCTTCTTGCCGCCCGACGTGACGATGAGGTCTTTCTTGCGATCGGTAATGCGAAGGTGCCCGTCCGGGTCCATCGTGCCTATGTCACCCGTATAGAACCACCCCTCGCGGATCGCCTCGGCTGTTTCGGCGGGCCGGTTCCAGTACGCTTTCATCACGACGGGGCCGCTCACCAATATCTCGCCATCCTCCGCGATCTTGATCTCGATCCTGTCGAACAACGGACCCACAGTACCGATCCGGAATCGGCCGAAGCGGTTCACGCTGATCGCGGACGAAGTCTCGGTGAGTCCATAACCCTCGAAGATCGGTTGGCCCGCGCCATAGAAGAAGAGGGCAACGTCGCGATGGAGCGCGGCTCCTCCGGAGACGCGGAGGCGAAGACGACCGCCCAAGCGTTTGGCGATCACGGAGTAGACGAGCACGTTCGCGATCGAATGCGCGAGCGCGAGCGGTCCGGGAATCTGCTGGCGCGCGTCGGTCCGTTCCGCCCATTCGATCCCGACCTTGCGGCCCCACCGCGCGATGTTCGCGCGCGGGAACCCTGCCGCCTCGGCAACTTCGAACACGCGCGCGGCGAGCTTCTCGTAGAAGCGCGGGACCGCCATCACGATGGTCGGCCGCACTTCCAGGAGATTCGCCGGCACCTTGTCCAGCGATTCGGAGTACGCGATGGTCGCGCCTCCGAGAATCATCGTGTAAAGGCCCGAGCAGCGCTCGAAGACGTGGCTCAGCGGGAGAAGGGAAAGGTAGACATCCGTCGTGAGGATCGTCATGGCCTTGAGCGCCAGCACGGCTTCGGTCGCCATGTTCCCGTGCGTGAGCATGACGCCCTTCGGTACGCCGGTCGTGCCCGAGGTGTAGATGATCGTCGCCACGACGTTGGGCCCGACCGGCGCGTCCGGCAGCTCTTCGCCCGAGCCGCTCGCCTCGGGGAGCGCCTCCTCGTCGAAGCACCAGACCCACTTGAGGGAGGGGAGCTGTCCTTTAACCGACTCGACCTTCGCCTTCTGGTCGCGCGTCGAGACGAAGATCCCCACGCATGCGGAATCGAGGAGAAGCGGCGCGACTTGGTTCGAGGGAAGCGAGTGATAGACCGGAACCGTCACCGCCGCGAGCCAGAGAACGGCCATGTCGGCGATCGCCCACTCCAGGCGACTCTCGGCCAAGATCGCGACCCGATCGCCCGCCGCGATTCCCCGAGCGCGAAGCGCGGAGGACAGCGACGCGACCTGCCCGATCACCGAAGCCATGGGAACCGGCTCCCAACGGCCGCCCCGCTTTATCAAGAACGCGTCCGTCTTGCGATGCGTCTTGAGCGCGTGCTGGAGCAGCTCGGGAATTGTTCGGACGTCCATCCGTTGACCTCCTACGCTCACTGTGACACACTCCATTAACTGGTGACTACCTACTATAGTAGCCCGCCACTCTGCTGAGCGTGTAGATCATGCGGGACGTGGTGCTCATGGATGGGTTCCGGACGCCGTTCGCCAAGGCTGGGACGGCGCTCGCATCGACGCCGGCTCGAGAGCTGGGCCGGGTTGCCGTCGCCGAGCTTCTCGCGCGGCACGGCGTCGACCCGAACGAAGTCGACGAGGTCATCTTCGGCAACGTCGCTCAGCCTGCCGACTCCACAAACATCTCCCGCGTCGTTGCATTGCTCGCCGGAATCCCCGAACGCGTCCCCGCCGTAACGGTTCAGCGAAATTGTGCCTCGGGCATGGAGGCGATCGCGGACGCCCACGAGCGGATCGCGTCCGGAGCCGCCGAGCTGATCGTCGCGGGCGGCACGGAATCGATGAGCCAGATCCCGCTCTATCTGAGCGAGGGCATGACGCGCACCTTCGAGCGCCTCGCGCGCGCCAAATCGATCGGCGAGAAGGTCGCGGCGATCGCCTCCGTGCGGCCGAAGGATTTGAAGCCTCGCATAGCGCTCCTGGAAGGGCTCACCGATCCGGTCTCGGGCCTCAACATGGGAGAGACGGCGGAGCTGCTCGCCCGCGAGTACGGCATCAGCCGCGAAGCCCAGGACGACTTCGCCCTCCAGAGCCACCGTCGCGCGGTCGCGGCGATGGATGCGGGCCGGATGGCGGAGGAGATCGTTCCGGTCTTCGCCCCGCCTTACAAGCAAGCCGTGCTCGAAGACGTCGGTCCGCGGCGGAATCAGTCGCTCGAGGCGCTCGCGAAGCTCAAGCCGTACTTCGATCGCCGAAACGGGACGGTCACCGCGGGGAATTCCTGCGGCATCACGGACGGCGCTGCGGCGATCCTCGTGGCCTCGGAGGAGAAGGCGCGCGCGCTGGGTTTGAAGCCGGTCGGTCGCATCCGCGGCTCCGCGTTCGTCGGGCTCGACCCCGCGCGGATGGGGCTCGGGCCGACGCACGCCACGCCGATCGCGCTCCGGCGCGCGGGGGTTCGATTCTCGGAGATCGGCCTGATCGAGATCAACGAGGCGTTCGCGGCGCAGGTGATCGCGGTCGAGATCACGATGGCGTCCGCGAAATATTGCCGCGAAAAGCTCGGACTCGACGGCCCGATCGGCGAAATTGATCGCGCGCTACTCAACGTCAATGGCGGCGCGATCGCGATCGGGCATCCGGTCGGGGTGTCGGGGACGCGTCTCGTTCTGACGCTCCTGCGCGAGATGCGGCATCGGAACATCCCGCTGGGACTCGCGGCGCTCTGCGTCGGGGGCGGCCAGGGTGGGGCGCTCGTCTTGGAGCGCGTCGCGTGAGCGAGCCCAGCGTGAACATGACCCTCTTCGAGGAGGAGCACACCACCGCGCCCTGGGAGCCGCCGTTTCGGCTGGAGGCGCTCCAGTCGGGGATCGCCATCCTCTGGTTCGACGACCCGGCGCGGAAGGTAAACCTGCTCGATTCCGCGAGCCTCGACGTCCTCCGTGAGGCGCTCGCCTCCCTCAAGGCCCGGACCACCGTCCCACGGGCGCTCATTCTCGCGTCCAGGAAGGATGGCCAGTTCATCGCGGGCGCGGACGTCGCCGAGTTCGACCGGCTCGAGGGTCCGGCAGAGGCGGAAGCCAAGGCGCGAGACGCCCAGCAGCTCTTCGAGGAAATCGCGCAGCTTCCGTATCCCACCGTCGCCGCGATCGACGGGCCCTGCCTCGGTGGAGGGACGGAGCTGGCGCTCGCGTTCCGCTACCGGATCGCCTCCGACAATCGCTCGACCTCGATCGGTCTCCCCGAGGTCAAGCTGGGAATCATGCCGGGGTTCGGAGGAACCCAGAGGCTTCCGCGCCTCGTCGGTTTTGTACAGGCGCTGACCCTGATCCTCTCGGGCCGCGCGCTCGATCCGTATCGCGCCCGCAAGATCGGCCTGGTCGACGAGGTGCTCCCAAAGGAGCGGTTCGCCCATCGGGCGCTCGCCTGGACAGAATCGCTCCTCGCGAACCCTCGCTCGCTCAAGCGGCGGGGGCCGCCTTTCGTCCACCGCGTGCTCCAGAGCATCCCGCCGTTCCGCGCTTTCGCGCTCGACCAGGCGCGAAAGAGCGTCGAGCGGCAGACTCACGGGCACTACCCCGCGCCCTTCGAGATCATCCGCGTTTTGGGTGCGACGTATGGCATGCGCCTCACGGACGGCCTTCGGATCGAGCGAAAGGCGGTCGCGCGGCTCCTCTTCACCGCGGAGTCGATCAACCTGAGGCGCCTCTTCATGCTGGGGGAAGAGGCGAAGCGCGTCCCGCCGGCATCCGATGCACACCGGGTCGAATCGGCGGCGGTGCTCGGCGCGGGCGTCATGGGCGGCGAGATCGCGTATCTGCTGAGCCAGAGCGACGTGCACGTCCGGCTCCGCGATGTGAAGCCCGAGCCGATCCTCCACTCGCTCGCGCACGCGCGCTCCCTGTTCGAGCGCGAGGTCTCGCGCCGCCGGTTGACGCCGGCCGAAGTGCGGCGCGGCATGGCGCGGATCGAGCCCGCGCTCGATCTGAGCGGGCTCAAGCGCATCGACTTCGTGCTGGAAGCCGTCGTCGAGGACCTCTCGGTGAAGCAGGCCCTCCTCAAAGAAGTCGAGGCGCAGGTACCCGAGACCTGCGTGCTGGCCACGAACACCTCGTCGCTCTCCGTCCGCGCGATGGCGCGCGGCCTCAAGCGCCCGGGCCGCGTCGTCGGAATGCACTTTTTCAATCCCGCCACCCGGATGCCGCTAGTCGAGGTCATTCTCGGCGACGGGACCGAGAGGGACGCGCTCGACACGGTCTTAGCGCTCGCGCGGCGGCTCAAGAAGACCCCCGTTCTCGTCAACGACGCGCCTGGGTTCCTCGTGAACCGGGTGCTCATGCCGTACTTGAGCGAGGCCGTGGGTCTTGTCGAGCGCGGCAACGCGATCCGGACTATCGACGCCGAGCTTCGCCGCTTCGGAATGCCGCTTGGGCCGCTCGAGCTTCTCGACGAGATCGGGCTGGATGTCGCTCGGAAGGTGGCACACGTGCTGGAGGAGGCGTTCGGGGGCCGCATGGCGAGCATCGGCCTGATCGAGCGTCTCGTCGCAGCCGGATCGCTTGGGAAGAAGTCAGGGCTCGGCTTTTACCGATACGAGAAGGGGCAGCGCAAGGACGTCAATCCGGCGCTCCAGGCGGTTGCGACTTCTACAACCCCGACGCCGTCCCAGGAGATCAGCGACCGGCTGATCGACGCCATGGTGAATGAAGCCGCGATCGCGCTCGATGAGGGCGTGGTGGCGCGCGCCGAAGACGTCGATCTGGCGATGGTCTTTGGAACCGGGTTCCCGCCGTTTCGCGGCGGGCTTCTCCGGCACGGGGATACGGTCGGGATCTCGACGATCGTCGATCGCTTGGCGAGACGACAGCAGGAGGGCGCGACCGCCGGCCCCTGCGGAAGACTTCAGCGCATGGCGCTGGGCAACGAACGATTTTATGAACGGTGAGATCCGCCGAAGTTTGACCCGACCGTGAGGAGGACAGCATGCCGAATGTGATGGGGGTACTGCGCGCGGAGATTCGCCGTCTGGCGCGGAAAGAGACGAGGCAGGAGATCGCCGCGCTCAGGAAGCACGTCAATTCAATGCGGCGTCGCGTCGCGGAGTCGCGCCGCCGCATTCGGGAGCTGGAGTCCCGGACGAAGCAGGCCGGGAAGCGCGGCCAAGGCGCACCCGCCGGGTCGGACGAAGAGTCCGCCAAGCAGGTTCGCTTCTCGCCCGCGTGGGTGAAGCGGCACCGGAGTAAGCTCGGCATGAGCCGGCGGATCTACGCGAAGCTCTTGAGCGTCTCGCCGCAGACGATCATGGGCTGGGAGTCGGGGAGGACCAGGCCGCGGCGGAGTGCGCTCAAGACGTGGCGCGAGATCCGCGGAAAGGGCGTTCGCGAGCTGAGGGCTCTGGTGACGGGCGAAGGGCGGAAGAAGCGGCGGGGCGTGAGCGCGAAGAAGGCGCGGCGCAAGCTCCGCGTTCTCGCTCGTCGCGTTGCCCGCGGCGCCGCGGCGAGGCGTGCCACCGGGAAACGTGGGGTCGCGCGACGGGCGCGCGGGAAGGCGACCAGTCGGGCGCGCGCCAAGGTGACCCGCCGCGCCGGCGGCCGACCACGGGCCAAGAAGAAGTAGCGTCACGCTGGTGACCGACAATCGCGACATCGCGAAGCGCCAATTCGGCGCCCACGCCGAGGAATACGTCAAGAGCGTCCACCACGCGAAGGGCGAGAGCCTGGACCGGCTCATCTCCCTTACGGCGCCGCGGCCGGAGTGGCGCGTTCTGGACGTCGCGACGGGAGGCGGGCACACCGCGCTCGCCCTGTCGCCCTACGTCCGGGAAGTCATCGCGACCGATCTCACCCCGCAGATGCTGGAGGCGGCCCGCGCCTTTCTCCAATCGAAGGGCGCGAAGAACGTCGAATTCCGCGAGGCGGACGCGACCGCGCTCCCGTTCACGGATTCGGAATTCGATCTCGCTACGTGCCGCATCGCGCCGCACCACTTCCCGGACGTCGGGCTGTTCGTGCGGGAGCTATTCCGCGTGGTCCGCCCCGGCGGCTTGGCGGTCGTGATCGACAACATGGTGCCCGAGGACCGGACCGCCGCCGAATTCATCAACAATTTCGAGAAAACTCGCGATCCCAGCCACAATTGGTCCTATGCCGAATCGGACTGGCTTCGGTTCTTTCAGCAGGCGGGCTTCACCACGCTCCACGTCGAGTTCTTCCGGAAGGCGCGCGATTTCGACGTGTGGACCGGGATGATGTCGGTGGACGCGAAGACGAAGGAGCACCTTCGGGCGATGCTGGCCGACGCGCCGAACCGCGCTCGCTTCGCGCTATGCCCTGAGGAGAAGCACGGCGCGCTTCGCTTCTACCTCGACGAGCTGCTCATCCGGGGAACGAAGCCTTAGCGGGGGGAACAAGCCGTAGCGCGGGGAACGAAGCCTTAGCGGGGATTGGCTCCGCCGGCGCGAAGCCACGTCACGTAGGCCCAGAGCGCGTCGATGTCCCCTGCTTCCAGATGGTCGCGGTACGCCGGCATGTGGAGCGGCGGCACGCTCAGGAAAAACTTCGCGATCCGATCTTCCCGGAACCGGCGCGCCACTCCCTCTTCCACCCACTCCTTGAACTCCGCCTTGTCCCGCGCCAGCTCGGGAAAATCAGCGGTCTGCCACGATGCCACATAGCCCTTGAGCGAGCCCGGATTGGGGCGGGCGAAGCGGCCGCCCGCGCCGTGGCACCCGAAGCAGCCGAGCGCCTCCGCCCGATCGCGGCCGTATAGCGCGAGCGAATCTTCCGGCGCGGGCATGCCGGCCCTCGCCATCACGAAGGCCACGAGGTCCTCGATCTCGCCCTTCGAAAGACGCTCGCCAAAGGCGGGCATTCGGAGGACGCCGTGCTTGCGGTCGGCGAGCCACGAAGAGCTCTGGAACCTGGACTTGGTGCCGCCGTCCTCAATCCAGTCGCGGATCTCCTCAGCTCAGCAGTCTCAGCGTACATCATGAGGGAGCCCTCGTAATTTGGCACCTTTCCCTCGGAGCGGCCGGGGTTGGGAGCGCCTCGGATTCCCTCGGGGCCGTGGCAGGCGAAGCAACCGTTCGCCTCGGCGATCCGGCGCCCGCGCTCGGCGGCGGTGAGCCGCGGGCGGGTCACGAAGAACGCAACACCGATGCCCGCGGCCAGGGCCACGAGCACGGTGATGAGGAAGAGTCTGGATTTCACAAGGAAGAACGCGTGGAACGCCTCGCGGCGCTCCACGCGCGATCTTCGGTTATTTCGAGGAAGTAGCTGCTGGGGCTGCCATCGGCTTGACGGACGCGACCTCGATCGCCTTCGTTCCGTTCCGCGTGGACGGCATCCCGGTAATCTCGACCTTGTCGCCCGCCAATTCCTTCGCCTTGTTGTAGCCGTCCTTGTTCTCGTGCGGCGGGAGGAGGACGTAGAGCACGCCCTTGTCGGTCAGGAGCCCCATCGGCGAGCCGGCCGCGACGCAGGTCACGGCGCACTCCTTGTGCTTCTCGCCCATCGCGCCGTGGCCCATATAGCAGGCCATGTCGACGATCTCGCCCGACACCGTCACGGACTTGGCGGCTGCCTCGGCGGCCTTCTTCTCCGGCGCTGCCTTCGTTTCCTCCGCGCTGGCGATCGTGAATACGACAAGAGCGAGCCCTGCCGCAAGCGACAGCAGACCTAAGAACCGTTTCATTGAGACCCTCCTTGGATTTCGCCCCGGCCTGGGGTCGCGCGATTGCGCGAATCCCCGAATGTAGTCGGACCCATCGAGGGTACTCAGCCCGCCTGGCCAGTGCAACCTCATGATACTACCCGTTCCTGGCTCCTCGGTTCCTCTCCCTCTCGGGCGGCGAGGGAGAGGTTTAGCTCTTCGTCCGTAAGGACTTGGCGCCGATTCAAGATCTGGGAGGTGTCGTGCTCGAAGAGCATGTGGGTCAGGTGGTCGATCCCGACCTCAATCTGCTTTCGGATTCCCACCATCTTGATGAGATACGCGCCGGCCCAGACCAACCACGCGAGCTTGCCCGAGAGGGGAATGCCGAAGAGCTCGAGCACGGAGCTGTGCTGTCCCAAGGAGATGATGTATCCGCTCTCCTTCGAGCGGTACGGCGCGATCGATTTTCCCTCCGCTTCCCGCGCGAGCGACCCTCCCACGTAGCTCCCCATGTCGATGGCGGTCTGCGCGAGGGCGGCCTGGTACTTGCCGTCGGGGCGCAGGGCCGCGGCGCAGTCGCCCAAAACGTAGGCGGATTCCACGGGCTGTTCGCTCGCATCGAGCGGGTGAAGATATTTATCGACGCGGATGCGCCCGCCCGATGCCTTGAGGAGCGGGAGGTCCCGCACGAGCGCGGGCGGGTGGACTCCGGCCGTCCAGATGATCGTGAACGCGTCGCTCGAGCGCCCGCCGACGAGATGGAGACGCTTCGGCTCCACGCGCTCCACCATGGCGCGGAGCTGGACGCCCACGCCGCGCCGCTCGAGGAAGCGCTGCACGTAGGCCGAATGCTCCGGCCGCGCGGTCGGGACGACACGATCTCCTCCCTCGAAGATGGTGACCGAGATGTCGTCGGCGCGAATGCTGGGATAACGCGGGAGAAGCGTTTCGCGGGCCATCTCGATCAGCTCGGCGGCGACCTCCACGCCGGTGACGCCGCCGCCCACGATCGCGATCGTGAGGAGCCTCCGGCGTTGGGCATCCGTCTCGGCCTGCTCCGCCATCTCGAACAGCTCGACCACGCGCGCGCGGAGCGTCATCGCGTCGACGATGGTCTTGAACGGGCGCGTGTTCTCCTCGGCTCCCGGGACGTCGTAGTAATTCGTGACGCTCCCCATCGCGATGACCAGCGTGTCGAACGGCTCGACGATGTTGTTGTGGAGGTGGACTTCGCGCCTCGCGAGGTCGATCCGCGTCGCCTTGTTCTTGTGGAACCGGATGCGCCGATGCCGGGCCATTTCGCGGAGCGGATAGACGATGTGCCTCGTCTCCACCGACCCCACGGCCACGGCCGGAAGGAGCGGATTGAATTGGAAGAAGTTCTCCTTGTCGACGACGAGGGCGTCCCAGTAGTCGCGCGCCGCCCGGGAGCGGCCGACCGCGCGGGCCACGTCGAGCCCCGCGAACCCGCCGCCCAGGATGAGGAGCCGCTTCTTCGCCATCGGCCCCAGAATATCACCCGTACCGTGACGCCGGTAGCGGGGCCGCTCCCACGGCGCTCCGGAGCGCGCCCTCCAGCGTCGGAAACCGGAACTGGAATCCCGATGCCTGCAAGCGCGCGGGCTCGACGCGCTGGCTCGCGAGGAGCAGGGCGTCCGCCATCTCCCCGAGCACGAGGCGCGCCGCGAACGCCGGGAGCGGCAGGAGCGTCGGGCGGTTCAACACGCGCCCGACGGTCTTCGTGAACTCGGCGTTCGTGGAGGGCGACGGGGCGACCGCGTTCAAAGGACCGCTCCAATCCTCGCGGGCGATCGCCTGGTCGAGGATCTCGACAAGGTCCTCCAGCGCGATCCAGCTCACGTATTGGCGACCGCTTCCGATCGTGCCGCCCAGTCCGAGGCGGAACGGGATGAGGAGCGGGCCGAGCGCGCCGCCCGTGCCGCTCAGAACCATCCCGATTCGCGGCGCCACGACGCGGATGCCCGCGTTTCGCGCCGAGGCCGCGGCCGCCTCCCACGCGACGCAGGCCCTGGCGAGAAAATCGTGCCCTGGCGCCGCGTCCTCGCGGAGGACCTCATCGCCGCGGTCCCCGTAAAACCCGACCGCGGACGCAGAGACGAACGCGCGCGGGGCCGGGTTGAGCTCCGAGATCGCACGGGAGAGCAGCGCGGCCGAGCGAACCCGGCTCTCGAGGACGCGCCGTTTGTGCGCCGCGGTCCAGGGCCATCGCGCGATCGTCGCGCCCGCGAGGTTCACCACGGCGTCGATCCCGTGAAGGCGTGCGGAGTCGATGGAGCCGGCATCGGGATCCCACGCGACCTCGGCGTCGCCGCGCGCGGGCCGTCCGCGGACGAGACGGACCGCGTGATGCCCCTGCGAGACGAGGTGGGGAAGCAGGGCCGAGCCGACCAGCCCGCTCGAGCCCGCTACGAGAATCTTCATCGGCGGGATTGTAGCGGAAGCGTTCGGTTGGTAGGGTGGCGGCCGTGGAATGGAAACCGCCTGAATCGACGTCGGCCGCACTGGCGGACTGGGTCCGCCCGGTTCCCGACTGGCCACAGCCGGGCGTCCTCTTCCGAGACCTGACGCCGCTTTGGGCCGATGGGCCCGCGTGGTCGCGCACCGTGGCCGCGCTCGCGAGACCGTTCGACGCGAAGCCGCCGGATTTGGTTCTCGGGATCGAAGCGCGCGGATTTCTCGTGGCTGCCGCGCTGGCGGCGCGGTGGGGCGTCGGGATCGTCCTCGCGCGAAAGCCGGGAAAGCTGCCCGCCTCGGCGCACCGCGAGGACTACGAGCTGGAGTACGGCCGCGCGTCGCTCGAGTCGCACCGCGACCTCCTGCGGCCGGGAACGCGCGTCCTGATCGCCGATGACGTCATCGCGACGGGCGGGACCGCGCTTGCGGCCCTCGCGATGGTTCGCGCGCTCGGCTGCGTGCCCGTCGGCTTCGCGTTCATCGTCGAGATCGCGTTCCTGGGGGGCCGCGCGAAGCTAGGCGGCGCGGTCCCGGTCCACAGCGTGATCGTCTACGATAAAGACGGGAAGACGACCGTTCGGGAGTAGCGGGGGAGCCTAAGAGCCCCCTTGGAAATCAGCCTCGCTCCCCGGAACCCAGCTTCCCCAGGAGCGCACCCCACCTCGGATCCCCGTGGAGGGAACGTAGGCGTGGGTTGGTCTTCGTGTCGGTAAGCCCGTCGTACCGCCGCGTTTTGATTGCCGCGGTCTCGCGCATTTTGCGACGTGTCGCGGCGTTGTGGGCACCCCACGAGCGCCGCGACGGGCCGATCTGAACTCCGCGCGATGCACGTGGCCTTCAACGCGTTGGCGCGAAGGTCGGCCCTCTTCCAACTCTGGCTCTCTGCAATCGACGAGAATGGGGAGTGCGCTCTTTAAGACGAAAGACGCAAATGTGAGGCGCCAGCGAGACGTTTGCGGTCCGACATTTAATCTTGACTAGGGACCAGAGAAGGAGCAGCGTGGCCATGTTGCCTCACTGGGTACCTGGCTCGTCGCCGAGCTGGGAGACAAGAGAGGCAGCCGATCCCCGCCTTCCGCATCGTAGGTCCGCCCATTAATTACTTGATCTGTAGCCGGCCAGACGGAGCCCCTTCCCTAATGGTTCGGCCACAGCAGGGGCCTTTGTCCCGTCGGAAGAGCTATTCGAAAGAAGGAATCCGTGCTACCCGGAAACTCGAGCGAGTTGGCAAAGGGGCGGTGGAGGATCGGAGTCCGTTTAGGTTCGCTTCTCCTTGTCCTCCTGGACCTCGCAGGAGCAACCTCCAAGCCGCATGCTCAGATGCTGTGCGGTAGTGATCTCTCCAATACAACCACGTTGACGGTAGGAACCAATCCATTCTCGATGGCAGTGAGCGATTTGGATGGCGACGGAGACCTTGACATCGTCACCGCGAACGCCACGTCGCTCGATATATCGATTCTACGCAATGACGGAGGGGGCCAATTCCAGCGGGCCGAGCGTTACGTGGGAGCAAGAGTGATTGGAATTGACGCTGGCGATATCGATGGGGATGGTCGCACCGACGTGGTCGTAGGCTGCACAGAACTTGCTCTTTTGGCCGTGTTCTGGGGGCAGCCCGGAGACACGCTGGGGGAGCCAACTTTTGTACCCGCGCCACAGAACCCATTCGAAATAAGAATCCGTGACCTCGATCAAGACGGGCAAATGGACGTGCTTTTCCTCACTGATTTCGAGGATTCCGTGTCGGTCATTTGGGGCGACGGCACGCGCGCGATGCAGAGCCGTTCGGCGATCGCAACCCCTGTTCGTCCGAAGAGTCTCGCTGTCGGCGACGTCAATGGAGACGGCCACCAGGACATCGCCGTCGCGTCCTGCGGCGACAGCACGACTTTTCTACTTCGTGGCATGGGTGGTCGCAGTTTTGCCCCAGCCATTCAGGCGCTCAACGTATACGGGACCAACGCGTGCCGGATGGCGCTCGACGATCTGAATGGTGATCGCCGTGCAGACTTGGCGGTCCTGAACTCACTCGCAACATCGGGGGTGTCACTTGGGCTCGGGCAGAGCGACGGCACGTTCGACTTAACGATGACGACTGCAGCCGGAAACTATCAGGCTGACGTGACCATTGCCGATCTGAACGGCGACTTCTGGAATGATTTGATTGTCGTCGATGGGTCCTCGAATGATGTCACCGTGATGGGAGGTACTGGGAGCGGCTACATTCAGAGCTACACTACCTTGCCCGCGGGGGCCTCCCCGAGCGGCGTAGCTGCGGCAGACCTTGACGGCGATCAAACACTCGATATCATTGTAGTCAATACGAATAGCAGCACAGTGAGCATCACATGGAACCGGACCTCCTTCCATGCAGCCACCGTGGGGTTCCGGCCGTCAGTCGTTCAGCTGGGGAGCGGACCGGCGATTCTTTTCGCCGAGGTTTCCCTCCCGGCAGAAGTCGACGTACGGATTGACCTGAGGAACGTCCGCCTACTGTGGGGTAATCAGCTACTCGGCCGAGCGCTAGATGTAACCGTTCTTGACAGCCTCGCCGGCGAAATCGAAGTTAGGTTCAATAGGGAGGTACTCAACTCCCTCGGGCCTGGGTATCAAATGCTGACCATAGCAGGCTGTGACAGCGCTGGTGATGCCTTCCGGGCAGAGTCTGTCGTAAATGTGCTGCCACCCAGGAATCAATCTATCTGGCAGGAATCTCCGATCGGAAGAGTACCGGTAATCATCCGCGTTTCACCCGCAGTCGCATCCACCAGCAATGTCGGAATCTATGACTGTTTAGGAGCGCTCGTCCGGGAACAGAAGGGTTGGGTCGGGTCCGATCGAACAATCCTCTGGGATGGCAACCGGAGAGGGGGCTCGCCCGCTTCTTCGGGGGTTTACTTCGTCCAGGTTCAGACCGGTGCTGGGCGCCTGGTCGGTAAGGTGGTCCTGCTCCGGTAGCTTCCATTTGCGGGGCGCCCGATGAGGGCGGACTCACGCGTTTGGCTGTGTTGTTTAGAAGCACTGCGATCCTCCATGGAGGACATCCCGCATGTTCAAGTTCGCGCCACTATTCCGAATCAGCATCGTCGCCGCCTCCGTCCTGACCTTGACTTACGCCACCAAGGCGAAGGGGCAGCCCCCACCCCTCGGGGAACGTCAAGTACTCGCTACATTCGCCGAAGGTTCCACAATTCTACCTGATTCGGTCGATTCGGGGACCGTCTCGGATGCAATCAATCCGTCGCTCGATCTCGAGGACATCATGGAGTCGTTCGGGGTTGAAGAGGTCGCCAGGGCGTTTCCGGAATTCAACCAAGCGGACACGCTCGGCACTGCCTTCACTGGCGAACCGATCCGTCTGATGGACTGGTCGAAGGTGTGGGTCTTGACCATGCCAGTAGGTACTAACATCGACGCCTTCTTGACAAGCCTGCGCAGCAGCACTTCGACGTTACTGGCGGGACCAAATGGAATGGGTCAGTCGTTTGCGGCTCCGATCTATCCGAATGATCCTGAGTTCAAGAATGGCGCCGAGTGGCCTCTCTGGAGCACAGCACCAGGAACTCCAGAGCAAGACATTAATGCGGCCTGGGCGTGGGGAACGACGACGGGATCCCCCGTCGTCAGAACCGCGATTATCGATGAGGGGTTCACTAGCAGCCACCCCGATCTGACCGGGCGGGTCTTCAGCACGAATGGGTCCACTGCTGACTCGGCGCATGCCTACGCGATTGCCGGAATAATCGGAGCTGCGACGAACAACGGAATCGGCATTGCTGGCGTGGACTGGCTTGGCGGGCTGGTGTCGCGGATCGGCGGGGGAAGTACATCCTTTTCCACGACCAAGAGCGCGATTGACTTCGTGTCCCTAACGGCAGGTGCCAGAGTGATTAACGCAAGCTGGGGCCTGCGCGTCAATGGTGTGCCCACACCGGATCCGTTCGTGAAAGCCGCCCTTGCAGAGCATCACGGTCGAAACGGCGTAACAGTCTGTGCAATGGGGAATACGGGCACCAATCAGGTCGAATTCCCCGCCGGCTATGGAAACGGCATAATAGCGGTCGGAGCCGTCAATCGTTCTGGGCAGAGATGGGTTGATGGTTCCACAGGCGAAGGATCGTCAACGGGAAACCACATCGATGTTGTGGCGCCCGGGGTGGGTGTTCTCACAACGACATCAGGCGGTGGGTACGCAGCCGTTACCGGGACGTCGTTCGCAGCCCCCTTCGTCTCAGGCGTTGCGGCGCTCCTGCTCGCGGCGGACGCGAGCCTCAACGCAGACGACGTGGAGAACCTCATCCGCCTCTCGGCGGACGACCTCGGCACGAGCGGATTTGATCCGGAGTACGGTATGGGAAAGGTCAATGCGTCGCGAGCACTCGCACTGCTCCGGCCTCCGAATCAGCTCATTCACGGGAGCGTGACAACCGGTAGTGCAACCGTCGTGGGCGATTTCTTCTACAACAGCGTGACTGTGATGGGACTACCTTCGAGGCCTGGCGTCCCCGCGGTCCAGCCCGGCGTCTACAATATTCACCAGAGGCGACTGTCCATAAACATTGGCTACGGACCGAACGTATGGGGCCGCGGTGGCGCGCAACTCACGACCGGCTACGAACGATTCGACAACCCGTATCGCATTCTCACCGACCTCAGGTGGTGTGGTCCAACGGCTGTCGGTACCAACTTTGCCACGTTGGAGACAGCCGTGTACGAGGTTCCGGATGGCAGCGGCCGCTGGTATCCGGTCCACCCGGACAGCTCTATCACCTTTGCTTGGTCTGCACTCGAGGTCGCGCCTGTTCCCGACGTAGGGAACTCATTCTACGTCCCCCAAAGAGGATCCGTGGGCACGCCAGTTGAGGGCACACCAGCATTGACGTACTTCCGTGTGTGTCCGAACAACGATACTTTCCAAGCGGGTACTCTTGGTCAGAATACCCGGATCAAAGTTGTAGTAAAAAACGCCCTTGGGGCCGGCATTCCAGGGATACAAGCAGCGGACATATTCATCCTGTTGAATGGAGGTACGCCCGCGCAGGGATTCATTGGAGACGGTGCGGACTCTGTTATCGCGAACACCACATATGCGTATAGCCAATGCCCGGACCTTCGATCAATCGAGGCTGACGCACCGACTGATGCCCAAGGAGTGACCTATATCACGTTCGCTGGAAAGACCCCTGGAAGCCCGGGCGTAGGTACCAGGGATCCGGCACGAAAGTGGGGCCACTACGACACAGACCTCCAAGTGTTCGTCCTTGGCCAGAGTCTTTCGGGGCGACTCACCAGCGGCGCTGCGAACGGCAGCTATGTCCTTCGTATTAGGAACTTTGATCTTGGCGGGGGGCTTGGCACTCAGCTTGGTAAAGGCGAGATAGTAGACCTTGTCGACGCGAACGCTGCGGCCACTGGCACTTGGTGGGCTGATTTCGACAATAATGGAATCATCGGAGGCAAGGGTGACGCCGACCTATTCGCCGCCCACTATGGCCACGCTTGCGAGAACCCAAACAATCCATAGATACCGCCCCGCGGGCTTTTCCGCGATTCTCGGAAGGAAGGTGGACCTAATGAGGATGTTCTCACTCATACTCGCCGCAATCTGGGTGTTGTCGGTCGCTGTTCCGGCAGGATTCGCACAGTTTCTCTTCCTCGACGCAAATGGAGACGGTAGGAACGACCAGGCGGACCGAATAGCCGCCACAGGAACCGCATCGATCGATGTCTGGCTCCAAACGGACAGGAATGGGGACGGTTCCCTAGCCCAATGTCGAGGGCGCGCGACCCTCCCTTTCGGTATCAATTCCTACGAGTTTATTCTGCGGTGCTCGGGTGGGACCGTTGAGTGGGGCGAGTACACGAATTTCCTCCCGGCGATGTTTCTCCACATTGGCCCTTTAGAGAATGCAACTGACTACTATCAGAACTTCGCGAGCCTTGGCTACCTTCCTCCGGGCAAATACAAACTTGGTAGGCTCACCTTGAAAGCGACGAGCGGAAATCCGAGAATCGCATTTGCCTCATCGAGCTCAGTCTGGCGGGGAGCCGGCACGTCCTTCGGTTCTCAATGTGATGGCAAGGACGGGGACCACACCCTCCGATTCACTGAGGATCCTACAAAGCTTGGTTCCCCCATAGTCGAGCAACCAGGCGACTGGGCCGATGCCAGGGGGCTCCAATCACCCCATGATGCGGTCGAATCGGCGCAAGCCTTGGCGACAGCCACACCTTCCTTCGCTGTGTCGATATCCCCTAACCCAGCGAACCCCAACGCAACGATCGAAGTCCGTACCACGAAGGCAGGACCGTTGCGAGTACAATTGTTCAGTATCTCGGGTAGGCTAGTGCGCACCTTAATCAACGCTCGCGCAGCTGACGCAGGTCTGTATTCGGTTAGAATTCCGGGCCGATTCGACAAAGAGGCACTACCGAGCGGAGTCTATGTCTACCGAGTGGAGGCGATCGAACGGACCGTCACGGGCAAGTTGGTTCTTCTGAAGTGACGGCGCGTTAGGGTACGGGCCCACTAAGCGACAGCCCACAGAAGTAGCTCTCGATCGGGCGCTCCGCGCTCCGGCCCGCTAGTTCTTCGGTTTTCTCGCCCGCACCTTCACGGATCGCACGGCATCCCACGCGCCGGCTTCCGTCACGGCGCCGGGAAGAAGCTCGGTCCCGACGCCGTACGATTTCTCCTCGACGACCTCGACATCCTCGAAGCCCGCGTCCGCGACGAGCCGCAGGTAGTCCGCCTTGAGCGCGGCGCCGGCGACGCAGCCGACGTAGGCCTCGACCGACTTCCGTACCTCTTCGGGTAGGGCGCGCGTCAGCACGATGTCGCTCACCACCATTCGCCCTCCCGGCCGGAGCGCCCGCCACGCCTCGCGAAAGACCTGCGGCTTCTCGGGGGAGAGGTTGATGACGCAGTTCGAGATGATCACGTCGACGGTCGCGTCCGCGACCGGTAGGTGCTCGATCTCGCCGAGGCGAAACTCCACGTTGGCGAAGCCGCCCTTGGCTGCGTTCTCACGCGCTCGGGAGAGCATCGCCGGGGTCATGTCGACTCCGATCACGCGCCCGCGGGCGCCCACTTCCCGCGCGGCGAGGAACGCGTCGATCCCCGCGCCCGAGCCGAGGTCGAGAACCGTCTCTCCAAAGCGGATTTGGGCGTGGGCGAGCGGATTGCCGCATCCCAGCCCAAGGTTCGCGCCTTCGGGAATCGCCTTCGTCTGCTCCTCGGTGTAGCCGAGCGAGGCGAGCGTCTCCGTCGCGCCGCCCTGGCATCCGCATCCGCATCCGCCGCCTTGTCCGCAGCAGCCCGCGCCGCTCCCGGCGCCTTCGGCCATCGCGCCATACTTCTCTCGTACCACGTCCCGAATGTCCGTCGTCCCGCTCATGTCCCGCTCCTCTCTTGGCCGGGGGTAAGCTCCTTCAACAGCGCCGTGAATTTTCGACCTGCCTCGGGCTGCGCGCAGTAGCAGACGCGCGGCCCGTCGATCTCCCCTTGGATCCAGCCCGCTTCCTTGAGCACCTTGAGGTGCTGGGAGACCGTCGCCTGCGCCCAGGGCAGGCGGTCGACGATGTCGCCGCAGATGCAGTCGCCCCGGGTGAGCAGCAGGCGAAGGATCGCGACACGCGCCGGGTGTGCCAGCGCTTTGGCCAACCTCGCCAGGTCGACGTCCTCCCTGGAGCCTCGCCGCCGGCGCTCCGGTCGTACGTTGAGGCGGATCGTTCGCGCTTCCTGTGGTGCCATGCGGTCCTCCCTGTGATCGTTAATCGCAAATATACGATTTAGATGTCCCCGTGTCAAGCACGATTCGGCAAAATGATATCCTTGTGGCATGAACGAATCTTCGACAAGTGCGAGAAGAGACGCCGCCGCGGACTACCGCTCGCTGCGGGAGTCGTTCTGCTCGGTCGACCTTTCCGCCTGGACGGTTCTTCGGCTCCGCGGGCCCGATACGCGCGCGTTCCTTCAAGGCCTCGCGTCCCAGGATCTCGAATCCGCGCGGGCGGGCGCCGCGCTCCCATCCTTCTTCTTGAACGAGAAGGGACGCCCGGTCGCCCTCGCATGGGTCGAGCTGGGCGAGGAAGGCTCCAGCGCGCTCGTGATCTCCGACGAAGGGGCGCGGTCCTCGCTTCGCGCCCATTTCGAACGATTCCGCATCATGGAAGACGTGGAGATCGAGGGGCCCGATGGGATGCCACCTCTGATCGGGATCGCCGGCCCGAGTCGGAGCCAGCTTCTGCGCGAGATCGCCGGACCGATGCCCGGGGCGGTTTCGATCGAATCGGAGGACCTCTCGTTCCTGCTTCCGCCGCCTGGCCCCGCGGCGGCCCGCCCGCGGGCTGCTTCCCAGCACTTCGCCGACCCCGCTTCCTTCGAGGCGTGGCGGCTCGCGATCGGGATCCCGCGCACGGGAATCGACATCGACCTCGACCGGATCGCGACCGAGCTGAGCTTCCCCGGCGCGATCTCGCTCACGAAGGGCTGCTACGTGGGGCAGGAGATCGTGGCCAGAACTTCGAACCGGGGCCAGGTCCGGCGCCACCGCGTCGGGTTCCGCTTCGATTGGGACGGGAGGCCGATCGCGGCGCGCACCGAGCTTCGCGCCGGAGGGGTTGCGGCGGGCTATGTCACGAGCACCGCGCCCGAGCCGGGCACGGACCAGGGAATCGGGATGGGATATTTGACGGCGGAGGCGCTCGGGAGCTCCGCCGAGGTGGACGCGATCGAAGGATCCACGACGAGGCGAGTGCGCCCGTCGCCCTGGCCACTCTAGGCAACGGCATCGCAGCCCGCGGGCCCGCACCCCCTACCGCTACGGACCGGCCGCGGGCAGCTCCACGATGATCCTCAATCCGTGCGGAGCGTGCGTCTCGGCGCGGACCGTGCCCCCGTGGCGCTCCACGATCTCGCGCACGATCGCGAGCCCGAGCCCGGAGCCGTTTTCATCGCGCGGCCCAGCCTGCTCCGCCGCGCGCGGCGCCCGGTAGAACCGTTCGAACACATGCGGCAGATCCTCCCGCGAGACGCCGGGCCCGTCGTCCGTGACGCTCAACCGAAAGCGAACAACGGCGCCATCGCCGACCGGAACAAGCTCAAGATCCACCGTTCCGCCTTCCGGGACGTACCGGAGCGCGTTCCCCAGCAGGTTTTCCAAGACTTGCTCCAGCCGGTGACCGTCGGCCACGACGCGGGCCCGATCCGCAGAGTCGCGCCACTTCAATGTGAGGCCCGCCGCGCGAAATCGCGGTGCGAATCGGTCGCTGGTGTTCCGGCAGAGCGCCGCCCAGTCGAGCGTCTCGAGGTGGAGGGGTGAGGCCCCGGCCTCCAGGCGCGCCAGGTCGAAGAGGTCACGGGTTAGCCGGTCGAGCCGGCGCGCCTCCTCGAGCACTCCCCGCACGTAGCCCGTCCGCTCTTGCTCGGACAGGGAAACCTCGGGATTGAGCATCGTCTCCGCGGTGCCTCGTATCGACGTCAGCGGGGTCGCAAGCTCGTGCGTGATGTCGGCGAAGAGACGGCGCCGCTGGCGCTCATTCTCCTCGAGCTGCGCCCGCGCCTCCGCGAGGCGTTCGGTCATGCGGTCGAGCCGCGTCGCGATCCGCCCGATCTCATCCCCGCTCGAATCGCCGATCCGCGCCGAGAGATCGCCTTCGGCCACCAGGGCCGCGAACTTCTCGATGGACCGGAGCCTCCGCGAAAGGAGACGCACGATGACAAGGCCCGAGATGGCCGACGCGATGACCGAGATCGGGAGGAAGAGAAGCGACGTGGGCGAGTCGAAGCCCCAGGGACGGCCGCGCGGGAACGACAGACGGATGACGAATACTTCACCCACGACTCGACCCCCTCGCTGCACGGGGCGCTTCGCGAGGATCTCGAAGCGCGTCGGCGCCCGAGCGAATCCCGTGCGGCCCTGCACCTCGATCACGCCGCGGGGCGAAGCAGGAGTCTGGAGCACCTTCGCGATCAGGTCTGATCGGCTCGGTGGGTCGCTCGCCACCATGCCGTCCGACCGCCGGAACGCGATCCAGTCGGGACGCCCGCCCATGGCGGCGCGCCGCTTCGTCAGAAGCGAGTCCACATCGGCCACGCCAAGGCTATCGTTCGCGCTCGAGACGTCCGACGCCGTGCTCACCGCGACCAGCTCGGCCCGCGATCGGGCCTCTCGCGCCTCCATCGGCTGAATCACCGTCATCGCGACGAGCCATTGGAGGAGCGTGCCCAGCGCGGCCGTGAGGAGGAAGACGGCCGCCACGGTCCAGACGAGGCTCCGCTTGCGCGCTCCCGGCGTCACGGTGCGCCGGGCTCGGAAAACCGGTACCCGGCGCCCCAGACCGTCTCCACGTAGCGGGGCTTGGCGGGATCCGGCTCGACCTTTCGCCGCACGCGGCTCACGAGGCTGTCGATCGAGCGGTCGTCGACGACGCGGCCGCTCCCCCACACGTGCTCGAGCAGTGCCTCGCGGCTGAACACGCGGCCGGGCCGGGACGCCAAGAAGTAGAGGAGATCGAACTCGAGCGTTGTGAGGGGTACGGGAGTGCCGTTCCGGTCCACGGTCCGGCGCGCCGGATCGATCGTCAACCCGGCCAGGGTCAGGGTTTGCTCGCGGACCGCCCCGGTCGAGCGCCGGAGGAGCGCGCGGACACGCGCGATCAGCTCGGCCGTGCTGAACGGCTTCGTGATGTAGTCGTCGGCGCCCACCTCGAAGCCCAGCACCTTGTCGCTCTCGCTGCTCCGCGCGGTCACGATGAGAATCGGAACGTCGCTCTCCTTTCGGATGCGGCGCGTCACCTCCAGCCCGTCTACCCCAGCAAGGCCGAGGTCGAGCACGACCAGAGCGGGCTTGAGCCGCACGAAGTCCGCGAGCGCGCGGCCGCCGTCGGCGGAGTGGTGGCACGTATACCCGGCGGCTTCGAGATTGCGGACGATCAGCTCGGCGATGCGGCCGTCGTCCTCGACGATCAGGACCTGCTGGCTCATGTCCGGAGAATACCCGGAAATCGTGGCAAAAGTGTGGCGTAGGCAAGGGGAAGGCGTGAACTTTGCGGTAATTCGAGGGCCGCATGACTTTGCCTGGTCCGTGTCACAGATTTGCCACACGCGATGAGGTCTAATGGCGTGAAGCAGGGAGCAACGGGGTCCGATCTATGGAGGAGTGCCAATGATGCCCGTAATCAAGACGGTGGGGCTATCCATAGTTTCGTCCGATGCGCCGACGGCCCGCGGGGTCACGGTATGAAGGCAGCGCGAGTGTTCATCGCCGCGGCGATCGCGATCGCAGCTTGCGCCGCGCTTGCCGGCAGCGCCCGAGCCGCGTCCCCGGACAGCACGGCCGCCGCGCAGGCGGACGGCCCGTGGGTCGTCGCGTCGGATTCCATGGCGCGCCCCATCTCGCTTTCCGAAGCCCTGGAGCTGGCGCAGCGGAATTCGCCCCAGGCGGTCCAGGCGCGCGGCCAGACGAGAACCGCCGCGGCCGGATCGCGCTCGGCTGTCGCGGCATTCATACCGAACGTCAGTGTCTCGGCGGGGGCGACGCGCCAGTACGCCTCCGGGAGCCGGACGCGGGTCGAGAACGGCCAGGTGATCACGCTCCCGGACGAGCCGTGGTCCATGAGCGCGGGTCTCGGCGCGAACGTCCAGCTCTTCGACGGCGGGAAGCGGCTCTTCGACCTGCAGCAGGCGCGGGCGAACGTGGGGGTCGCGGCGGCCAACGAAACGAACCAGCGCTTTCAGGTGGCCCTGGACGTGAAGCAGCAGTACTTCAATGTCTTGGCGGCGCGCGAATCGGAGAGCGCCGCGCGCGCGCAGCTGAGTCAGGCGGAGGAAGCGCTCCGATTCGCCCTGGCACGGGTCCGGGCCCGCACGGCGACCCGGTCAGACTCGCTCCGAGCCGAGATCCAGATGGGGAACGCGCGCGTCGCCGTCTTGACCGCGCGGACGACGCTGGAGTCCGCGATCGCCTCCCTCACGCGCGTGGTCGGGAGCCCGTCGCCGGTAACAGCGTTGGGCGAAGACGAGCCCGCCGCCCTCCAATTGGCGGTCGAGGGAGAGGCGCTTCGATCGATGGCGGAGAACGGCCCCTTGGTGAAGGAGGCAAAGTCCCAGCTGGACGCCGCGCGAGCGGGAAAGCGGGGCTCTTGGACAAGCTACCTGCCCTCACTGACGGCCAGCTACTCCCGCAGCGGCAACGGAAGCGGGACCGATCTGGCTTTCGACCCGCAGGGGTACTCGTACTCGGGCTCGCTCCGCCTATCCGCCTCGTTCCCGCTGTTCGATCAACTGGGCCGAGAGGAACAGGTGGTGCGCGCGAGCACGGCGATGGACAACGCGGAGGCGTTGCTACGCGACGCCCGATTGGGAGCGCTGGAGAGCCTCTCGCGCTCCATAGGAGCGTTTCGGTCGGCGGGGCAGCGTGTGGCGGCTCAACAGGCAACCGTCGTCGCGGCCGAGGAGGACCTACGGGTGCAGCAGCAGCGATACGCCGCCGGCAACTCAACGCTCCTCGACGTGTTGACGTCGCAGACGCAGTTGGACCAGGCGCGGCAGGCGCTGATTCAGGCCCGGTATGACCAGCGGATCGCCAAAGCGGAGCTGGAAGCGCTGGTCGGCAGGGATCTCTAGAACTCATCCGGCTCGGAGCGCATCCGCGTCTCGCGAGCGACCGAAGGGAGAATGAAGTGAACCAAACGTCGTCCCGTCCGTGGATACGCCGCTGGGCGTGGCCGCTCGTGGGCGTGATCCTGATCGCGGGGGCCGTCGCCGCGCGCTCGCGTTTGATCCGTTCCGCGCCGAAGATCGCCGTGACCTACGAAACCGTGGGACGGAGAGACATCACCATGTCGGTGGAATCGAACGGATCGGTCGAGCCGATCGACTTGGTGGAGGTGAAGTCGAAGGCGTCGGGCCAAATCTTGAAGATGCCCGTCCAGGTGGGATCGGTGGTCAAGAGCGGCGACCTGTTGGCGCAGATCGACAAGGTGGATGTGCAGAACCAGTACGATCAGGCCGCGGCGGCGCTCCAGGCGGCCCAGACCAAGGTGACCATTTCGACCGCTCAGAAGAAACGTTCCGACGATCTCTTTGCGAGCCAGGTCATCACGGCCGAGGAGCACGAGGCTGCCATGCTGGATCTCGCGAACTCGCAATCCCAGCTGGTGAAGGCTCGGACCGACCTCGACATCGCGCGGCAGCGCCTGGCGGATGCCACGGTGCGCGCGCCGATCGCGGGCACGGTGCTGGCCCAGCCGGTTTCGGTCGGGCAGGTGATCTCCTCGGCGACGTCGTCGGTGAGCGGGGGCACGACGCTGCTCCAGATGGCGGACCTGAGGCGCGTGCGCATTCGCGCGCTCGTGGCCGAGTCCGACATCGGATCCGTTCATCCGGAGCAAGAGGCGTCGGTCACGGTCGATGCCTACCCCCAGAGAACGTTTCGCGGCGTCGTCGAGAAGATCGAGCCGCAGGCGGTCGTCCAGCAGTCGGTGACCATGTTCCCGGTGCTCGTCTCCATCTCGAACGAGGACGGAGTGCTCCTGCCCGGAATGAACGGCGAGGTAACGGTGGTCGCCGATCAGCGCCAGAACGCGCTCGCGGTGTCGCTCGATGCGCTCCGGACGATGAAGGAGCTTCCGGTGGTGGCGAAAGCCCTGGGCCTGGATCCGGATTCGTTGCAGCTGGCGCTCCGGGCCCAACGGGCGGCCCGTGCGGGCGGCGCGGCCGGCGACAGCACGGGCGGATCTCGAGGCGACCGCCTTGCCGGCGGCGGGCGCGGAACCGGCGGAGGCGGAACGGCCGGCGGCACTCGTGACTGGCGCGCACAGCGCGCGGCACGCGGCGGTGGTGGCCCCTTGAGAGGAGGCGCCGCCGGTGGTGCGCGCGCCGCGGGCGACTCCGCCCCCTCGAGCGCGCGGAGCAGAGCGCAGGCCATGATCGCGTTCGCGAGGACGGACAAAGGCTTGGAGCTTCGGATCGTGCGTGTGGGCCTGAGTGACTTCGACTACATGGAGGTCCTCGGCGGCCTCAAGGAGGGCGATCAGGTCGCGATGTTGAGCGTGGCTCTCCTCGAGGCGCAGCGCGCCGAGAGCATCAACCAGATCCGCCAGCGGGTATCAGGGGGTGTAACCGGAGTCGGTGGCGGTGGTGGCGGAGGCGCAGGTGGGCGCGGTGCCGGCGGTGGAAGCGGCGGCCCGCCAGGGGGACGCTAGCATGCTCGTCGGCGAAACGGTGACGGTGGCCCTCGAAGCGCTTCGTGCGAACCGGCTTCGTTCCTTTCTCACGATGCTCGGCATCGTGATCGGCGTCGCGGCCGTCATCGCCATGGTCGCGCTCGGACGTGGAGCCGAGCAGGCCGTGAACGAGCGCATCGCCGCGCTCGGCACCACCCTTCTCAACGTGACGCCCGGGCAGGCGCGAGGGACCGGAGGCATCGCATCCGCGACGGATCGCGCGGACCTGACCCTGGCCGACGGGACCGCGATCGAGGATCGCGGCCAGTACGTGCTCGCGGTCCAGCCCGAGATGTCGCGCCAGCTTCAGATCCAGTACGGAAGCCAGAACGTCAACACGACGGTCGTGGGCACCTCCGCGAATTACCTCGAGGTCCGGCATTTCGACCTCGCGGCGGGAAGGATGTTCTCGTCTGGCGAGGACGCCGCGAGCCGGCGGGTCCTGGTCATGGGCTCGGAGGTGGCGGACGGCCTCGGAGTCATCTCGCCCGACGCGATCGTCGGCGAAACGGTCCGCGTGAACGGCGTGCAGTTCGATGTCATCGGCGTCCTGGTGTCCAAGGGACAGGGCGCCGGATTCGGGAATCCCGACGACCAGGTCCTGATCCCCGTGCGCACCGCGCAGGACCGCGTCATCGGAGGAGACCGGCTCCGGTCGATCAACCTCCTGGCAACGTCCGAACGCGACCTTCCGCTGACCATGGCGGAAGTGCAGAAAATCCTGAGACGGGAGCATCGGCTTCGCCCGGGGCAAGCCGACGACTTTCGAATTCGCAATCAGAGCGATTTCCTGACGACCCTCGGCGAGACGAGACAGACGTTCACGCTCCTCCTGGCGGGGATCGCGGCCGTGAGCCTC
The DNA here is from genome assembly GCA_005893305.1 of Candidatus Eisenbacteria bacterium. Lineage (NCBI taxonomy): Bacteria > Candidatus Eiseniibacteriota > Candidatus Eiseniibacteriota bacterium. The sequence continues at coordinate 91,929 of VBOZ01000035.1, forward strand.
TTCGTGGGGGGAATCGGCATCATGAACATCATGCTGGTCTCGGTGACCGAGAGGACACGCGAGATCGGCGTTAGAAAAGCTCTCGGGGCGACCCAGGAGACCATCCTCGCCCAGTTCCTCATCGAGGCGGTCGTCCTCTGCATGCTGGGCGGGATCGCTGGAATCGCCATCGGTGGAGGCACCGCGGTTCTACTTCGCGTGGCGTTTGGAATGAACACCGCCGTCGATCCCAGCTCGATCGTCGTGGCGTTTCTCTTCTCCGCCGCGGTGGGTTTGGGCTTCGGCGTCTGGCCCGCCAAGCGCGCGGCGGCCCTCGACCCGATCGAGGCGTTGCGGTACGAGTAGACGGCGTATGTCGTAGAAGTGTAACAACGTACCCCCGGACGCCCGCCTCGCCGGTTGACTTAAATCACGCAATTTGATATACTTCCCGCCTCGCTGGCAATAAAACACATACAACCCGACGGCACCTGCCGTCCCTTGCTCCTCTCTAGCCAGCCGAGATTTCGGCTCACTCATTCAGGCTTCCGCGTGCGGAACCGACCAAGGGGGTGATATCCGAAGAGATCTCGTGACCACGCATCTTCGGCCACACACCGTGGAGCATTCCACGCGACGCGCGCGGAGCTTTTAGTTCCCTCCCCGCCGCCGCACCGACTCAACCAGTCAGGAGAAACGGCGATGAATCGCGCTAGTGTTTTCGCTTCGGTCGCGTTCGCCGGGATCGCGCTGCTCGGCGCGAGTCTGGCGGGCGCAACTACCGTCCAGAAGTTTACGATGAAGGAACTGACCGCAAAGTCCGACGCCATCGTCATGGCGAAGGTCGTGGATCAGTCCAGCCGCCAGGATGCCACCAACAAGGAAATCTACACGTACATCACCATCAGCGTTACCGAGTCGGTCAAGGGCGCGAAGGGCGAGAAGTCGATCACGATCCGCCAGCTCGGCGGCACCGTGGGCAATCTGATCTCCGTCGTCCCGGGCATGCCCACCTTCAAGACCGGGGAAGAGGTCGTGCTCTTCTTGAGCCCCAAGGATCAGGCGGGCTATCCGTGGGTCATGGGCCTCCAGCAAGGGAAATACTCGATCGTCACCGATGACGCCGGCCTGAAGCACGTCCGAAACGACCTGGACGGGCTCCGGATGCTCTCCCCGAACGGATCGGTGAACGAGAGCAAGGTCTCGAGCGATCAGCCGTTGGGCGCGTTCCTCGATGGAATCAAGACCGATCTGAATATTGATGGCAAGGCGAAGGTCGATCCCAGCAATACCACCCCGATCCGGTAAGGAGGACGAGCAACCATGAACCGCATTCGATTTCGTATCGCCGTCGCCGTCCTCCTGAGCGGGGCGCTCTCGCTCTCGCTCGCGGGCCCGGCATCGGCATTCATCCGCATCGCGCGCCAGGCAACCCCGACCTCTCCGGTCGTGCAGGCGCACTGGAACGACTCCGATCTTCCGCTCCTCAGCGTCATCGATCCCACGAACGCCGATCAGCCGTCTGGGACCGCGCTGTCGGTCGTCCAGGCTTCGGCGAAGACCTGGGAAGACATCAATACGTCGTACTTCACGGTGAATCCCGTGCCGTACACCGGATCGCCGCAGGTCCAGCCCGCCCTTGCGTTCGACGGCCAGAACAGCATGTTCTTCGATACGGCCGGCGTGAACTTCCCCGTCGCCGGCGTCATCGCATTCGTCCGCTCGGTCGTTGACGGCACGGACGGCCACACGCTGGACGCGGATATGGTTTTCAACGACCGTGACTTCTTCTCGTCCGTGTCGTCGCCGAACCTGACGCCGGCGCCTCCGGGGCAGACCTCGGTCGACCTCCAGGCCGTGGTCACGCACGAGTACGGCCACTATTTCGGCCTGGATCACACCAGCGTGTTCGGCGCGACGATGATCCCGTTCATCTCGAACGACATCAGCCAGCGTACGTTGGAGCTGGATGACCGCGCCGGGAATTCCACGATTTATCCCGAGTCCGCGTCGCGTCCGGGCGGCCTCTCGCCGGGCGCAGTGGACTTCGGGGCCACGACCGGCACCGTGTCCGGAACCGTGGTGAGCGGGTATAACGGCTCCGCCACGTTCGGCGCGCACGTGGAAGCGTACCTGCTGTCGGACCCCTCGAACGCCAACGAGATCAGCGCCATTTCGGGCGAGTTGACGCTGCGAAACGGCCAAGGCGAGTACACGATCCACGGCCTCCCGCCGGGCGACTACGCCATCGCGATCGTCCCGATGGACGGCATCCATACGACCTGCGCCGACGCGAACGTCGGCGGCCCGTACAACGGCATCGACATCAACTTCGAGCCTGAATTCTGGAACGGCGCGAACGAGAGCGGCAACGGGTTCAACGACAACGCGAACGACTACTCCCCGGTCTCCGTGGGCATGGGCGCCAACACGCCCGGCATCAATTTCATCACGAACACGTTTCCCGGACGCGTGACGATCGCGCAGTACGGGGCCTTCGAGAACATCGTGACGTTCCGGAACACGGGGTATCTCGCGGTGCGCTTCGATCCTCCGTTCGCGCCGCCGTATACGATCAACAACGTGGAGTTCCCGTCGTTCACGTTCAACGGGGTACCGGCGCCCTTCGTGAGCGCGCGGCTCTGCGGTCTGGACCAGACGACCGGACTCCCGGACCTCGCGAACCCGCTCTACATCCAGACGCCGTTCAACGGGAACCCCAACGGCGTGAATACGGTACCGCTCAATTTGACGGTCAACGATGCGAATAAGACGTTCTTCTGGGCGCTCCAGTTCCCGTCGCAGTCGACCCCGGGCTTCCCGAACAACTTCCCGTTCCTGCGCATGGACTTCGTGACGCTGGAGCGCGGCAATTTCGCGAATTCCTATTCGATGCCCACGAGCGGGACCACGGGCGCGGGCATTCTCGTCGACCGGAACATCGTCGTGAGCATGACGTGCCAGATGTCCGCTCCGGAGAACACGCCGATCGTCGCCCCGTCGAATCTCGGAGCGAACCGGCGGACCGATTACACCGAGTTCTCCTTTGCAAAGCCGAGCGACACCCGGGCGGACGGTTTCCCGATGACCGCCGGATCGCTCGATTCGATGAATTTGATCATGCGGTTGGTAGGCGCGCCCGGGACCTACTCCACGGTCGCGACCGCTGGCGAGGGCTCGAAGAGCATCAAGCTCACCCCAGGTCCCGCGACCACGCCGCTCATGATCTGGTCGAGCCAGGCGTTGGATGACAACCTACACAAGAGCCTGACGTCGAACGCCACGATCACGGGTCTCAACGAGGACGCGGACGAGCCGAACGGCTCCGACAAGAACGCGGCCACCGTTCTGACGCTCCCCGCCACGAATCGCCCCGAGACCTACTCCCCGGCTGGCGAGTCGGATTTTTACGCCGTCTCGGCGAAGACGGGCGACGTGATCGACGTGGCGGCGACGCACACGGGCGCACTCGACGGCAGGAACGACCCTGACTACGTCATGTTCCTGTACGAAGGGAAAGACATCGTCGCGTTCAACGACGATTTCACGGGCCTCGACCCTCGGATCACGTTCACCGTTCCGCCTCCGGCCCGCGGCCAGGACAAGGCCAAGCAGCGGCGGTTCGTGGTCCAGGTCCAGGACTTCTACGGGTCGCTGCTCTTCCCCGGCGGTGCCCCAAGAATCCCGACGCCGCTGACCTACAGGTTGGACGCGACGGTGACGCCGGCGGCGTCGTCCGGCTCGACCACCCTCGCCGGCGGAATCAATCCGAACGACTTCGCCTTCGCGATGAGCGGGCCAAACCCGGCCAATCCGATCGCGAAATTCCTCTACGTCATCCCGAGGAGCCAAGGTGCCCAGGACGTCCGGTTGCGGATCTACGACGTGAACGGCCGCCTCGTTCGGACCTTGGTGAACGGCACGAAGGAGCCGGGTCCGTACACGGCGCTCTGGAACGGCCATGACGATCTCGGCCGCGGTGTCGCGTCCGGGAACTACTACGCCCGGATTCAGATGGGCAGCTTTACGAAGAACACCCAGGTCACAATCCTAAAGTAGAGGCCTGTGCGCATTCGGTTCTTGGGGGGGCCGGCGGCTCACGCCGGCCCCCGTTTCTTTCGGGCTTTGGGCGTCGCGCTGACGCTGGCTTTCGCTTTCCTATCCAAACCGGTGGCGGCCTTCGATTGGATTCCGCCGCGCCCGGTAACCGCCTACCTACCGAACGTCACCCTCGCCCCCGCCTCCACCCACGTGCTCCAGCTCGTCGTGTTGGCAAGCGGCGCGCCGGCTAACGTCTTCTGGAACGCGTCGTTTTCGGGGGCGTTTCCCGCGAACGTGGCGCCGACCGCCGGATTCCTCTCCATCCCGGCGGGCGGGTCGCAGACCGTGGACTTGACGGTCACCCTGCCCGATACCGCCGACGGGAGCGGATTTCTCTCGGTTGAGCTGACGCACCAGGCCGGCGGGGGACGCGCGGCCAAGGCGGTCGGCGGCATCTACGCGGCGACGCTCGGCAAGCCGGAAGTGATGCCTGTTCCCGGATCGTGGCGGGCCACGGCCGGGACGTCGGGAGCCATGAGCTACCAAGTCCACAGCTTGGCCGGCGTCGCCGAGATCGTCGACATCGGCGTGAGCCGGAGCAACCCCGACGCGAACAACTTCGGCGCGATATTCGCCGGGAGCTTTACGGATACGCTCAAGAATCTCCCCGCGGGCGGCACGATCACCGTGACGGTCCCGACGACCCTTGCTGCGAACGCCTACGCGGGGAACCTGAATTCGATCCAGCTCAACGTCTCGAGTGCTGCTGGTACATCGGTCGGGGACGGGCAAGCGATCGTCTCGGCGCCTCAGCCTGGCTCGCTCCCGACCGCGCTCGTTCCCGTCGGCCTCGTGCCCTTTGACGCCATGGTCGCGGGTCGCGACGGCTCGGCATCCCTCCCCGCGCGGGCGTACCGGCTCATCCCCTCGGGGCTCAACGGAGTGCGCGTGATGCGCGAGGTCTCGATCGATTCGATCGGGATGGTGGACACCAACGGGGACGGCGTCGACGACCGCCTGCTGGGAACGATCCGGATACCGGCATTCGCCGCGGCGCTCGCGGTCATCCCGGGCTTTGTGTCGGCCGCGGGCGATACGCTCGACCTGGGGCTCCTCGCGGCGGGCCGGGCGGGGCTCCTTCTGCTCGACCTCCGCGTGCTCGAGGATCCGTCGTTTGGCACCTGGGAGGACTTCTTCGACGTCGACGGAAACGGAATCGACGACCGGATTCTTCGCACGATCCCGCTCTCGGGCTTCGCGACCGACGTGGCCTGGATTCGCGCGCCATCGGGGCGGCCCGTCGCCCTCGTCGCGGACGCCGACAGCGGATCGGTCCCGGTCTCGCCTGCATACAATCCCGCGCTCACGGTGGCGGGGACCGGGCAGGGTGTCATCGCGATCGATGTCGCGGCGGCGCTCGATTCGATCGCGAATCCTCCTTTCGCGGCGGGCTCGCTCGCCACGCCGGGAAGCACGCTCGATCTCGAGGTGCGAGGCGGATCGGCGGCGACCGACCTGGTCATCGCGGACGGCGCGGCGGGCGTCTCCGTCTACCGACTCTCCGTCTCGAGCGGCCCCCCGGCCGCAGTCACCTTCACGCCGCGCGGGGCGATCCCGCTCTCCACGGCGTGGGGGACGCCGTACGCGCGCGATCTCGCCTGGGTCTCGAACTCGCAGGAAAGCACGTACGTCGCCGTCGCGGCGGCCGCGGGGGGCTTGCAGATCGTTCGTGTGCCGACCTCGATCGGAACGGCCCCGAGCCTCGTGCTCTCACAGCAGACGCTGGCTTCCGCGATCGGAATCGCGGGGGCATGGACCGGCACCCTCGGCGTGGCGGAGGGAACGAGCGGCGTCGCGCTGATGCGCTCCCCGGGGGCGGGATTTCTGGACCGCATCGCGCCGGCCGCTGGCCCTCCCTATACGGCGCCGATCGTGCTCGGGCGGGGCGTCTCCTGGTCGGCGACGGGCAGCGCGCTCGAGGTCGCGTCACATCAGTCGATCACGAGCAGCGCCTCCGCGCTCTGCTTCGAGGCGACCTCGGGGCCCATACCCGACTTGCTCGTGAGCGACGGCACCCGTCTTCTCTCGCTCCGGCCGGGCACCGCTCCGATCACGGGCGTCGACGTGGAGTCGACACCGCCTCGCCCCTACCGCGTCACGCTCCGCGTGGTCCCCAATCCGATGGAGGGCGGCGGAGAATTCCTGGTCCGGTCGGAGTGGGGCGCGGCCGGGTCTGCCCCGGGGTCGGGAGCTGCGGCGTCGCGGGCCGCGGCGGCGGGGCCGGCGCTGGGAGCGGTGCGGATCGAGATCTACGATGTGCAGGGGAGGCTCGTCCGCCGTCTGCTCGAGGCGACGCGCGGGGAGGGATCGGTCTCACGGCTTCGTTGGGATGGCCGCGACGAGCAGGGCCGGAAGCTCTCGTCGGGACGCTACTGGGCCCGGGCTACGAGGCTCTTCGGAACGGCTACGGCGATAACGCCCGTCTTGATGCTTCGCTGATCCGGCTCGGAAGGCGTTGCGCCCTAGCCCGAGCGAACGCCCCGCGCGGGCCGAGCTAGCGCGCTGCGCGCTGCGCGGGCGTGATGTGGGTCCAGGCACCCCGGTCGTTGTAGGTCACTCCGTATCGCTCGCCCATGTACG
>VBOZ01000036.1 GCA_005893305.1 Candidatus Eisenbacteria bacterium
GTCGGGCTCGACGTGAGCGGCCGGCATCCCGTCGTCGGAGGGGCCGGCTTTGTCGGTTTCCGCGTCTCGAAGAGCCCGCACGCCCCGATCGCGAAGGAAATCCCCGCGATCGCGGTGCCCCAGAGGATCGCGCGGGCGGATCGCATCAGAACGACTTCGTGAACGTGGCGCCTGCCAGCCAATAGTCCACGACCTCCGCCGAGGGAAGGTAGCTCGGTTTCTCGGTGTATTCCCCGATGTGCTGGACCGACCCGTGAAGTGACATGTCGCCCGGGAGTTCGCGATCGACCACCCCGCTCACGTTCAGGTTCCACCGATTCCGATTCGTACTCTCGCCCCCCGAAAGGAAGTAGTTTCTGGTGTTCGCGAGCGACTGGGTGGCGGAGAGGGTGATCCCCGGCACGGGCCGCACTCCCAATGTGACGCCCACATTCTGCTGGTAGAGCTGCTGAGCGACCGAGTACGTCCGGAGATCTTGACCCGCGTCGCGCGAGTACGCCCCCCGGTCCTGGAAGAAGAAGTTGTGGGTCAGCTTGAGGAAGCCGAACGAAAAAAGGCTGTCGCTCAACGTCGTGTCGATCCGCCTAATTCGCGTGAGTGTGTTCCGCGGCTCGTCGTAGTCGTAAATCAGGTAGTTCGCGTTGATCTGGTAGTTCTGCACGACCCAGAGGGACTTGCTCACCCTCAAATTGAGAAGAGCGTCCATCTGGTAGGTTGTCTGGACGTTGTTTCCGCCCGAGGAACCTGGGTCGATCGCGACGGTGTGGCTCCGGTTCGTGGAGAAGTGAACTGACGTGCTGCACCGTGGCGACACCGCGTATCCCCCGCCCGCGTTGACGTAGCCCCGGACATCATCCCGGTCCGAGATCTTGTCATCGTAAACCCGTGAATAGAGCGTGACGCTGCCGTTGGTGTCGAGCCAGAGGCGCCGGGTGATGCGCCTCGCAGCGCCGGCATTCATCGCGCGGTTGATGACGCTCCCATTCTGGGTGACTTGCCGGTCGTTCCGCGTTCGGCCGACCTGAAATCCAAGCGACGCGCGCGATTCCGGCTTGTTGATCATGAAGGTCCCCGTCAGCGTACGCGAATTGACGAGACTGTTGAGGTTCTTCTGCAAGATGTACTCGCGGAGCGATCGGCTCATCGCGCCGTCGATCGTGATCTGGGCTCCCGGAAGGGGGGCATGCTCGATGTGAAACGCTCCGCCGCGGGAGCCGTAGGAGAGGTGCTCTTGATCCCGCTTCGTCAGCAGGTAGTACTCCTGGTCTCCGTCGGCATTGTTGAGCGACACGTTCATCAGAGTGCGGGAAATCCCCCTGAACGCGATGCCCGTGTCAAACCGGCGGTCCCCGTTCGGCGCCTTGGAGACGCCCAGCGAGTCCAGCCGGAGCGTGGCCCCTTCGCCCGGATTGATCGCGTAAAAGTCGCGGGTCAGCGTCCTTGTCTTCGATCCAAGGTACGTCCCGGTCCCGGAGCCCTTGATCTCGAGCGACGTGGTCGGGGTCCATCGGAGGGATCCGCTGATGCCGTCGCGGCGGCCTGAGGTGTACGAGGAATCGCGGGTGGTGTGTGCCCGATAGAGCGTGGTATCGCTCGGGGCCACCGTGGAGTCGACGACCATGAACGGATTGCCCGGGATCGACCGCGCCCCAAGGCTCTGCTCTTCCTGGAACTCGGAAAAGAGAATGCCGATCGCGGAGACCTGGGGCAGTGGATTCAAATTGTACTGCGTGCGAGCCTGGAGCCGGTTCTGCCGCCGGTCGGTGCTGGAGAGATCATCCGAATTCGAGAACATCATGAACGTGCCGTCGACCGACCAGATCCAGCGGTTCGTGGCCCTGAGATTGATCCGCCCAGTGAAGCTGCCGTCCGAGCCGTTCGACTGAAGGCCGCGAACCGCCTGGAGCGTGTTCACGTTCGCGTCGATCCCGAAAGTGGCACGGTTGCTGTTGTGGTAGTAGCTCAAAGACTGCGTCCAAGCGCCGCTCGACACGCTCCGGTCGTAGGTGGTCGTATAGAGGATCGGCTCGGCCGGCTTCTCGACGAAGACGGAGTCCGCTACCGTGAGGTCCGTCTGGGCTCGGGCGGGCTCGACCTGCGCCGCCGCGGAGAGCGCGAGCACGACGAGCGCAATAAGGAGCCGGGCGCCTCGCGTCATCTGGCCAGCCACCGCCTCGCGAGCGTTAGCCACTCGTCGATCGAGAGCGTCTCCCCGCGCCGCTGGCCGCGAATTCCCGCCGACTCCAAGAGCGTCCGCACGTTCGGGCCGTCCACCCCCAGCCCGCGGGTCAGCGCATTCGCCAAGGTCTTTCGCCGCGTGCCCATCCCGGCGCGCGCGAGGCGCTCCGCGGCCCTCCGCTCCTCGGGGCCTGTTCCCGGATAAGGGCGCGGCCGGAGCTCGAGGACCACGGAGTCGACGGCCGGCCGCGGGTGGAAGGCTCCGGGGGAGACTCGAAACAGGGTGTTCACCTGGGCGTGGAGCCCAACGAACACGCTGATCGACCCATAATCCTTCCCTCCGGGCGGCGCCGCGAGGCGCCGGGCGTACTCGCGCTGCACCATCAGGAGCGCGCGGTTCACGCGGGTGCCCTGGGCCAAAATCCACTCGAGGGCGGGCGTCGTGATCGAGTAGGGGAGGTTTCCGACGATGGTCGCGGCCGCCGGCTGGCTAGGCATCCGGGTCAGGAGCGTATCGAGGCGCTGATCCAGGATGTCGCCGCGGACCACGCGTGCCGCGTGATACGAGGCGAGCGACCGCTCGGCAGCCTCCGCCAGGCGAAGGTCCAGCTCCACCGCGATCAGGAGGCGCCCGCTTCGCGCCAGGAGCGTGGTCAGGGCGCCCAGACCTGGCCCGATCTCGACGACCGGCTCCCGCGGATCGTCGACGAGCGTCGCGATCCTTTCCGCCACGCGGGGGTCGATCAGGAAGTTCTGCCCGAGGCGGCGGCTGGGCCGCACCCCGATCGCGCGCAGAGCCGACGCGACGCCCGATGTGGCGCTCGCGAGGGCCACCGTCGAGGTGGAACCCCCGACCTTAGAGGCGGAAGAGCGCGCGGGCCGAGGCATCGGTCGCCTTCTCCAGCGCGTCCGGCGCGATTCCGAGCGATCCTGCGACCTGGTCGCGCACCAGCGCGAGATAGGCGGGCTCGTTCCGCTTGCCCCGGTGCGGCATCGGGGCCAGGTAGGGCGAATCGGTCTCCAGCACCACCTGCCCGAGGTCGATCTCGCGGAGGAGGTCGGGGAGGGGGCTCTTCCTAAATGTGGCCGATCCCCCGATTCCAACCTTGAAGCCCATCGCGATCACGCGCCGCGCGAGCGCCAGGTCCCCGGCGAAGCAGTGGAACGTCCCGCCGGCCGGGGGAGGGCCCTCTTGCTCGAGGATCTCCGCGACCCGCTCGCCCGCCTTCCTGTGATGGAGCACCATCGGCTTGCCCGACTTCTTGGAGAGGGCGATGTGCCTTCTCAGGAATTCCTCCTGCACCGGGGCGGGTGCATTCTCGGGCCAGTGGGCATCGAGGCCGGTCTCCCCGATCGCGACCACCTCGGGCTCCGACGCCAGGGCCTCGATCTCGTCCATCTCGGCCATCCTCGCCGCGCTGACGTCACAGGGGTGAAAGCCCACCGCAGCCTTGACCCCCTGGAGCCGCCGGGCGAGGTCGATCGCCGCGCGGCTCGACGCGGCGTCGGTCCCTGCCTCGATAACGAGCAGAACACCGGCTGCGCGTCCGCGCGCCAAAACTTGGTCCCGGTCGGCGTCGAACTCCGGCCTGCCCAGGTGGGCGTGGCTGTCGATCATCGCTCGATGCGGGGGAAGAGCGGCTGCGACTCGCCCAGGACCGTCCCGGCCGGCGGGGGTGGCAGGAGCGCCCCGTCCGCGGGGAACCGGGCCTGCTCGAGGGCGGGCGTCAGTCGGAGCGTCTCCCAGACCACGTGGGCTTTAGCCGGCATGATTGGGTAGAGAAGCAGGGCCGTGTGCTGGAGGGCCACCGCGAGGGAGCCCAGGAGCCGGTCGAGGTCCGCCGCGCGCGCGGGATCCTTCGCCAGATTCCACGGCGCCCGTTCCTCGACCAGCCGGTTCGCCCGGCGGATGATCTCCCAGGCCGCCTCGATCCCGCCTTCCAGCTCGTAGCGGTCGACCGCGGCCCGGTAGTTCCGGATCGCGCCCGCGATCACCGAGGTCAAATCCTCCTCGGCCGCTCCGGGCGCGAGCTTTCCGGCCCGATACCGATGGACCATCGAGATCGTCCGCGTGAAGAGATTGCCCCAGTCGTTGGCCAGATCGGAGTTGTAGCGCTGGATGAAGAGGTCCCACGTGAAGTCGCCGTCCCGTGAGAGCGGAACCTCTTTTAGAAGGTAGTACCGCAGAGAGTCGGCTCCCCATCGATCGGCGACCTCGAGCGGATTGACGATGTTCCCGAGCGACTTGGAGAGCTTCTCCCCCTGGAAGTGGACCCACCCGTGGCCCAGGACGGAATGGGGGAGCGGGACGCCCGCGCTCATCAGCATCGCGGGCCAGATCACGCAGTGGAACCGGGTGATGTCCTTTCCAATCACGTGAAGATCGGCCGGCCAGTAGCGGGAGAAGAGCCCGTTCGACTCCGGGTAGCCGACGCCCGAGATGTAGTTGATCAGCGCGTCGAACCAGACGTAGACGGTCTGGCCCGAATCGATCGGGAACGGAATCCCCCAAGCGCCGGAGGAGCGTGAGACCGAGATGTCCTCCAGACCGCCCTCGATCACGTTCACGATCTCGTTGCGTCGGATTTCAGGGATGATGAACTCTGGATGCTCCCGGATGTGTCGCAGTAGCGGCGGGCCGTACTTCGAGAGCTTGAAGAAGTAGTTGTCCTCGCTCAGCCGCTCGAGGACGGTCTGGTGGATGGGGCATTTCTTGTCGACCAGGTCCTTCTCGGGATAGAAGCGCTCGCACCCGACGCAGTAGTAGCCCTCGTACTTTCCTTTATAGATGTCCCCCGCGGCCGCGATTTTCTCGAAGAGCGCCTGCACGCCGCGGATGTGGCGCGGCTCGGTCGTGCGGATGAAGTCGTCGTAGGAGATATCGAGCCGCTTCCAGACGTCCCGAAAGACGACCTCCATCCGGTCGCAATATTCCTTGGGATCGAGCCCCTGCTCGCGCGCCGCCTTCACGACGTTCGTCGAGTGCTCGTCATTCCCCATCAGGAAGCGGGTGTCGAAGCCCGCGAGGCGCTTGTATCGCGCGATCGCGTCCGCCGCGATCTTCTCGTACGCGGTCCCGACGTGCGGGATGTTGTTCACGTAGTCGATCGCGGTCGTCAGGTAGAACTTGGGCATCAATTCTCCGAGGGGGACCGCGGCGGCTTGGGTCCGCGCGCCGGATTCTCTCCGTCCCCGGGCTTTGTCCCCCGGGAGGCACACTCGGATTTGTCGCATCCCTTTCTGCGGTCCCGGCTCGGACCGACGATCTTCGTACCCGCCGGGAGAGCCGAGAGCTCGACCGACGACTCCTTGCCACCCTCGTCGGTGAGATGAAGCGTGCGGTAGAAGATGTCGACGCGTCGGACCTCCCATTCGCCGTCCGGAAGCGTGAGCTTGCTCCCGATCTTGGGGAATTCGCGCGCCGCCTCCTTGTAGAAGTCGAGCTCGTAGCGGAGGCAGCACTTGAGGCGCCCGCAAGCGCCCGAGATCTTGGAGGGGCTGGGAGAGAGTCCCTGGTCTTTCGCCATCTTGAGCGTGATCGGCTCGAATTCCCGGAGCCACGTGGCGCAGCAGAGCTCGCGGCCACACGTTCCGACCCCGCCGATCCGGCCCGCTTCGTCGCGCACGCCGATCTGGCGGAGCTCGATCCTCGTGCGGAACGCCGAGGCCAGGTCCTTCACCAGGTCGCGGAAGTCGACGCGCTTCTCCGCGGTGAAGAAGAAGGTGACGCGGTTTCCGTCCAGCTGGTACTCGCAGTCGACCAGCTTCATCTCGACGTCGCGGTGGACGATCCGGTCCTTGCAGATCCCGAAGGCGCGCTCTTCCTTGGCGCGATTTCGCTCGTGTAGCTCCAGATCCTCCGCGCGGGCGACGCGCAGGATCTGCTTGAGGGATCCCTGGAGATGAGTCCGCTTCACCCACTCGCTCGTATGGTGCACGCGGCCCAGATCCTCGCCGCGCTCGGCCTGAACCACGACGTAGTCCCCTTCGTGGACCGGGAGCTCCCGTGGGTTCGCATAGTGCGCGCGGCGGCGCCCCTTGAAAATGATCTCGATGACTTCAGCGGCTTCGGCGACTGCCGTCTTCGTATCAGCCATGACGGATCCCCGCTCGCGCGGGTCCTCCTGCAAAGGTTTCGACGGGGCCCAGCCCCATTCGGTACTGGGCGGACGCGACCGCGTAGGCGGCGGTCACGTTGGATTGAACTGCGGCGGCGATCTCCTCGAGGATGCGGACCCGCCGCGTCAGCGCGGTGAGCGAGAGCTCTTTGGCATCGGCCCCGATCTCGCGCCTCAGATCCTCGTGCGCGAGCGGGGTGCTATCGCCCATGACCTTCCACCGCATCGCGTCGCGGTAGTAGTAGAGCGCGAGCGACACTGTGGAGAGAAATCGCCCGCGGTCGCGCTCGATCCGGGCGCGCCGAAGCGGTCCCAGGACGGCGGCCGTCTTGGGTCGCACGAAAAGCTCGAGCGCGGCGGAGCGCAGTCGCGCGAATTCCGATTCGCCCGGCGCCTCCTTCCCCGCGGCGTCGATCGGCGCCTCGAGGAGCGCGAGCGCCCGCCCCAGGCTCCCCTGCGCCGTCGTGGCCAGGAGCCGGGCCGTGGGCTTGGGGACTCCGCGCGATTCGACGAGCGCCGAGGCGATGAAGTCGGTCGGCAGCGGGCGGAACCGCACGTGGAGGCAGCGGGAGGCGATCGTCGGGAGGAGCGACCGGACCCGCCGCGCGCAAAGGATCAGTACCCGGCGCGGCTGCGGCTCCTCGAGGATTTTCAAGAAGGCGTGGGCCGCGGGGCCTGTGATCGCCTCGGCGCCCTTCACAATGAGGACCTTGGCGCCTCCCTCCCGCTGAGCCGTCAGGGAGAGGAACTGCTTGGCCCGCGCCAGATCATCCACCGAGAGGACCGGGGGACGGGAGAAGATCGGAACGAAGTAGGGCTCGCTCGCCATCCGCGCGAGGACGGCGGCCCGGGCCTCCGAGCGTGTCTCCTCGGCCTGCCGCTCCGTCCGTCCCTCGGTCCGGAAGGTCGGCAGAGGCAGGAGAAGCTCAAGGTCGGGATGGCGAAGCTCGCGGACGCTCCGGCAGGAGGAGCACGTACCGCAGGCGCTGCCGTCGGGGAGCGGAGTCTCGCAAAGCAGGGATTGGGCGAAAAGGAGGGCTGCCTTCGTCTTCCCGACCCCGGACGGGCCGTGGAAGAGGTAGGCGTGTCCGATGTGCCGCGATTTAAGGGCGGCGCGGAGAAGCGCGAGCGCTTCGTCCTGGCCGCGCAGGGTACCTTCGGTCATGGAGAATACGGCTCAACGGAACCACTCGAGCGGATTCAATGCCTCCCGCCCTTTGCGGATCTCGAAGTGGAGCGCCGTACCTATGGTGGAGCCGGTGTCGCCTACCCGGCCGATGATCTCTCCGGCGGCCACCTCCTTACCGACGGTGACGCCGATCTCGGAGGCATGGGCGTAAAGCGTGTAGAAACCGCCGCCGTGGTTGATGATAACACACTTGCCGTAGCCCTCGAGCCAGTTGACGTAGTCGACCCTCCCTCTGGCCACAGCGGCGATCGGGGTCCCGAACGTCGACGCGATGTCGATGCCGCTATTGAAGGTAGTCGTGTTGAACCGGGGGTTGGTCTGGTTCCCGAACGACCGCGCGACCCTCCCGTTCACCGGCCACGGGAGGCGGCCCCGGTTCCTCCCGAAGTCGCCTAGCAGCACCGGCTCGGTGCCGGGCGCCCCCCGCTCGGCGGCCAGGCGGCGCTTCTCAAGCTGGTCGATCAGGCCGCGAATCCGCTTGCTCGCCGATTCCAGCTCCTGCGAGGCCTGCTCGTTCGACTTCGCGTCCGAGCGGATCTTCTTGAGGAGGTTTCTCCGCGCGCCCGTGAGCTGGCTCAACGCAATCCGCTCCCGGTCGGTCTCCGCCTTCAGGCGGTCGAGCTCGCGCTTCCTGGATTCGAGGTGCGTCTTCGTGTCCTGTACCTGCGTGCGGCGGGCCTCCGTGAGCAGCATCTGGCCCCGGTCCTCCTGGGCGATCTTGGCCAGGTAGTACGTCCGCGACATGAGGTCGCCGAAGGAACGGGCCGAAAGGACGTACTCCAGATCGGCGCTTCGACCCCGTTTATAGATTTCCCGGACGCGCCAGGCCAGGCGGCGCCGGTCGGAGTCGAGCTGAACCCCTGTGCGCGCGAGCTCCGATGTGGCGTCGCCGAGGTTGGCGGAGACCGTACGGCGCCTGCGCTCGAGCGCGTTCAGGTAGGCCGTCGTGAGCTGGAGGCTCTTCTCGGTCTCGCGGAGCTGGCCGAGGAGGCTCTTCTCCCTGCCCTGGAGCTCCTTCGAGATCACCCTGCGCTCGTCGAGCTGCTTGCGGAGCGATTCGAGCTCCCGGCGCTGCGATTCGATCTCGACGTCGGCCTGGTTGGCGGCGCGTGGAGCGCGGGGTGACACGGTGTCGGCGGGGGCGGCGGGCTCCTGGCCCCATGCCGTCCCCGCGGCCAGAAGGAGGGTGGCGGCGGCCAGTCGAAGGCCCACAGTCCCCCGCGTCGCTAGAGCAGCCATTTCCTTGGAAGGGTCGCGACCGCGATCCAGCTCCCGATCAGACCCAGTAGTCCGCTCACCCCCACGAAGCAGAGCAATGCGATCGGCGGCAGGAACTGAAGGCGGAACACGCCCTCGGCGAGCTGGTCGTTCAGCGCCCGGGCCATGGCGATCGTGAGCACCGAGGAGACTGCGGCGAGGGCGAATCCCTCGAGCAAGTAGGGGGCCTCGTTGAAAAGGAACCCCCCGCCGAGCGATCGGACGAGATGGATCGAGTCGAGCCGTGTTTGAACCGAGAGCCGCGTGGTCGCTCCCACGACGAAGAGGACCCCGAGGAGCACGATCATTCCGAGCGCGGCGCCGATCCGCCGCAGCGTGCCGACCACCTGCTCCGCGCGAAGCACCCACTCCCCGGCGTAGCGGACATCCTCGACGTGCGGGACCGTCTCCGCCGCGCGCGCGATCGAGCGCACGCCTTCCGCCGTCCGGTACCCCTCGCCCGGGCGAAGGACGTAGGAGGCAGGGAGCGGATTCGAGCCCACCGCCTGGACCAGCGCCTCGTCGGTGATGTCCTGGCGGAACGACTCCCACGCCTCGTCCTTGCTCACGTAGCGGACGCTGTCCACGCCCTCGATCGAGCGGAGCGCCGCGGCAACCGTGGCGAGGTCGGCGCGCGAGAGGCCCTCGTTCAGGAATACCGAGACCTCCTCCCGCGACTCCAGATGAGACGTGTATTGGTCGACGCTCTGCAGAACCATGAGGAAGAGCAGGAAAATGAGGAGGATGGACGCCATCGAGATCACGCTCGTGATGCAGAGCGCGCGGTGGCGGGCCAACCCGCGCCAGAGCTCGCGCAGGACATATCGAGTGGCGCCGCCGGTGCTCATGGCTCGCCTTCCGGCTGATCGGAGCGGAGCATCCCGCGCTCGAGGCGGATCGCCCGCCCGGGGTGTCGCCGCACCCAGTCCTCCGCGTGCGTCGCGACCGCGACCAGCGTGCCGCGCCGGCCGATTTCCCGGAGGAGGGCGAAGATCTGTCCCGCGGCGGCCGGATCGAGATTCCCGGTCGGCTCGTCGGCGATCAGGATCCTCGGATGGCGCGCCATCGCGCGCGCGAGGGCGACGCGCTGCTTCTCGCCGGCCGAGAGGTCCTCGGGAAAGAGCGTCTCCTTCCCTCGGATCCCCATCTCGTCCAGGAGCGGCGTGATCCGTTCGCGAATCCGGGACCGATCCCAGATGCCCGAGATCTGGCAGGCCAGCGCGATGTTCTCGTAAACGCTTCGATCGCCGAGGAGGCGAAACTCCTGGCCGAGAACCCCGACGAGGCGCCGGACGCGGCGGAGCGGCACGCGCTTCGGGGATCGCCGCCGAGCGGGCGCTTCAGGCGACTCGCCGTCCCCATCGCCGACGGGGGCCTCCGGAGCCTCCGGTACCGGGCTCGGCGCGGTCTTAGGGGAGGAGATCGCATCGGGGTCCACCTCGACGCGGCCCTGGCTCGGCTTCTCCGCGAGCGCCAGCAGGCGGAGCAGGGTCGATTTTCCCGCCCCGCTCGGTCCGAGGACGAACACCCACTCGCCCGGATCGAAGGAGAGCGTGACGTCGCTCAAGGCGATCCGATCGCCGAAGCTCTTGCTCACGTTCTCGAGACGGATCAGGGCCATGTCCACTCCAATGGTCGAACCGCGCGTTTCGCCAGCTCCACGCCGACTTTGATCGCGGTTACAAGGCCGGCCGGATCGGGCGCGCGGGCGCCGCCCTTCCACGCGCGATCGAACGCCGTGCCGTGGTCGACGGAGCTTCGCACGAACGGGAGGCCAAGGGTCACGTTGGCCGCGCCGCCGATGCCGCCGCTCTTCGCGGGAATCAATCCTTGGTCATGGTACATCGCGACGACGATTCCGAGATCACGTCGATTCTTGTGCTTGGCGAAAAATGTATCGGCGGGGTAAGGACCTTCCACCCGGATGCCGCGCGCGCGCGCGGCCTCGATGCTAGGGTCGATCACGCGCTTTTCCTCGTCGCCGAAGAGCCCGCCCTCGCCCGCGTGAGGATTCATCGCGAGCACGGCGACCACGGACCGGGCGCCCCAGCGGAAATTTCGCAGAGCGGCAGCGGCGAAATCCAGCGTCCGCCCCAGCGATTCGACGGTCACTCGATCGGCCACCTGCCGGAGCGGAAGGTGGACGCTGGCCAGGAGAATTCGAAAATCTCCCCCGACGAACAGCATGCGCGTGTCCGGCACCCCGGCGAGCGCCCCGAAGAACTCGGTGTGGCCAGGATAGGGATATCCCGCCGATTGGAGCGCCGCCTTCGAGATCGGAGCCGTCACGACGCCGTCGGCGCGGCCCTCGAGCGCCAAGGCGGCCGCCGCCTCGATCGCCTTCGCGGCCATGCGCCCCGACGCCGCGGTCGCGGACCCGGGCCGGACCGCGCCCCATCCATCGCCGCTCGAAGCCACGAGCGGAATCCCCGGCGCATCGGCGTGAAGATCGGCGTCCCGCGTCGACATTTCGCGGAAGCGGAGCGGCGGGCGGGTGCGGCGGGCGGCGCGGATCATGACCTCGGGGTCTCCGACCACCGCGAGGCGGGCGATCCTCCGGAGCGCGGGCATGGCCAGCGCGCGCGCGACGATCTCGGGTCCGATCCCGGCCGGATCGCCCATCGTCACGATGAGGGTGGGGCGGCGCGCTGCCACGTCGGGTCGCCCTCCCGGGTCAGTTCTTCAGTTCGACGTTGACGTTCTTGCGAACGCGGTCGTACCAGCGCCGGTAGGCATCTTCCATCTTCTTGTTCATCACGACCTGGCGAAGGTCGTCCTTGATCTCTTCGAACTTGTACTCGGACTCCGGCTCCCGCGCCAGGAGCTTGAAGATATGGTATCCGGCGTCGCGCTTGAAGGGGACGCTCACCTCACCGACGCGAAGGCCGGCCAACGGCTCGCGAAGGTTGGCGGGAAGGGCGGGCACGGAGATTTGCCCCAGGACGCCGCCCGAGTCGCGGGTAGCCGAATCGCCGGAGTAGGCCCGCGCCATCGCCGCGAAGTCGGCGCCGCGAAGCAGCGAGTCCCGGACGGCGAGCGCCTTCTTTCGGGAGCGCTCCTCGTCGGCGGGGGTTGACTTCGCCTGCACCATGACGTGCCGCGCGTGGACCCGCTCGTCCGAGCTATCGGTCGCCGCCAGGTGCTCGAGCACCTGGATGACGTGGTAGCCGTAGCGGGTCCGGATCGGCGGGCTGATCTCCATCGGCTTCAGGCTGAACGCTACCTGCTCGAATTCCGGAACCATGGCCCCGCGCACGAACGTGCCGAGGTCGCCGCCGCTTCGAGCGCTGGGGTCGTCGGAAAATTGGCGCGCGACCTCGTCGAAGGCCCGCCCCTTGACGATCAGGTTGCGAAGGCTGTCCGCGCGCAGCCGCGCACGGCGGAGCTGGAACGAGTCGGGCTCGAAGGGGAGCAGGATGTGCGCCAAGGTCAGCGCCTCGGGCTTTTTCCCGATGGAGTCGCGGTTCGCGGCGAAATAAGCGCGGACCTCGACGTCGGTGACGCTGGTCTTCGACTGGACTTCTTTGCCCACGAGGCGAGAGATAAGGAGCTGGTCCCGCACGTCCGGCTCGTATCGCTTCCGAAGATCGGCTTCGGTCGTCTTCTCGTGGGCCAGCGCAGCCCGGTAATCCTCCTCGGAGCCGAGCCGCTGCTTCAGGTTGTCGATCTCCCGGTCCACGGCTTGGGCCACGTCGGCGTTGGAGACTGTGATCGCCTGCCGCGTCGCCTCCGCCAGGAGGACCTCCTTTTCGACCATCTGATTGAGCACTTCCGTGCGGAGCTTGGCGAGCGCGACGGAATCGCCGGGATCGACGTGCATTCGCGACGCGGCTTCCAACGTCCGATCATCGACGTCCGATGAGAGGATCACCTGCTTGTTCACGATCGCGGCGATCCGCTCGGATGCCTGCGCGGCGGGGACCCGCGCATCGAGAGAATAGAGGGCGCAAAGAATCGCGCCGAATAGAATCCAACGCTTCATCGGGAAGATTCCCTCATGGTCGTGCTGGTGGAGGTGGAGGTCGAGGCGGCCGTCGCGCGGGCCAACTTCACCGCCGCGAGGCGCCCTGGAACCACCCGAACCGGCGTCTTCGCGCGAAGCCGTTCGAGCGTTTGGAGCACCCACTTGTTCTCGGCGTCTTCGCGCCACTCTCGGAGCGCCCGCGGCGCAGCCTCGTCGAACGTGAGCGGCCGCGGCTCCTCCCTCGACACGATCCGGGCGACCGCCCATCCGCGTTCCGTCGCAACGACCGGGGTCAGCTGAGCTACAGGAAGGTCGGCGAGCGCGCGGGCCAGGGCGTCCGAGTCTCCGTCGAGCAGCGTCATGGTGGCGTACCAGCCGCCGTAGATCGAGCCCGGCGCGGCGTGCGGGTCCGTGCGGAGCCCCCAGGCCTGGAAGAGCGAATCCGTCATCTCGGCTCCCGCCCAGGCGCTGTCGGCCAGCGCCGCGCTATCCCGCCTCGCGAACATGGCGACGCGCGCCACCGTGGCCCGCGGCCTCTTGTACCGGTCGGGGCGAGCCTCGACCATGGCGCGCAGGACGGCATCGTCCGGCGCCGGCGAGCTCCGCTCGACCATCGCTTGCGTCAGGATCTGGGCTCTCGAGAGCCGGAGCTCGCGCGTCGTCTCGAAATCCCCGTCAATTCCCCGATCCCTGGCGTCTCGAACCGTGAGCCGGCGGAGCACCGCGCGGGCACAGAGATCGTGGACGTCCTCCGCGTTTCGAACTCTCAGCCGGGTCCCTTTCCGGGGCGTCGCCGGCATCGCGCGGACCATGTCGGGGAACGTAACCGAATCGCCGTCGCAGCGGGCGAGTATGCCGAGCGCCGGCCGAGCGCCCTGACCGGAACGGGTGCCGTCGGGACCGAGGGAGGCGAGAATGGAGTCGGCGGTCTCGGTCCCCGCCGCGAACACCAGCGAGCGAATTTGCGTCGAGTCGATCGCAAAGTGGTACTTCGCGAGCACGGACCGTTCGTAGTCCCTCGCGATGTTCAGTTTCCTCTCGAGCAGCACCAAACTGTAGAGCGAGTCGTCGCTCAGCTCCCGGAAGCCGCCGATCTTGTAGATCTCGTGGCCGACCGCCCCGGTGAAGACCCCGATCACCTCTCCGACCTGGGCCTTGCGGAGGGCGTCATACGCCAATGGATTGAGATCCTTCGCGAGGACCCATCCGAAGTGGCCCCCCGTGGCGCGCGTGGGCGGATGATCGTCGTAGATCTTCGCGAGCGAATCGAACCGCGCGCCCGCCTTCGCCTGCTCGTAGATGTGCTGCGCGAGCGGGCGTCTTGCGCCTTTGTCGTGGTCGCGGAGAACGATGAAGGAAATGTCGACCATCCGGTGGAGGCCTTCAGCGCGGACCTCGCGGAGCTGCTCCGGCGTCGGAGTCACGCCGGGGAGGATCACCCGCAAATACATCTCCCGGTTCAACGTCAGGAATTCACGATCGGCGATCTGGGCGGCGATCGCGGGATCCTTGTCCAGACCATGGCGGCCCGCCTCCTCGGCGAGGAGCTCGCGATCGACGCAGCGATCGAGGAGCATCCGCCGCCATGCCGCGGGATCCGATTTGTGGAGCGGGTCGTCGTCGAGCGCGTCCGCGGCGCGCCGAATGTCGAGATCGGTGATCTTCCGGCCGCCAACGGTGGCTACAGTCGCCGCCCCGGAGGAGGCGGAGGCGGCCGGTTTTGGAGATGCCGCTGCGGCGTGGCCAGCCGACCGCGCCTGCCCGGCGCAAGCCAGGGCCAGGAGCGCCAAGGCCGCCAGCATGGGGCGATCGTGGTGCTTGGTGGGTCTAGTCATAGAATTTGGGGTAGTTACCGGGGGCCTCCAGCCGCCAAAAAGCGCTCCTCTCTAGTACCCCGAAGGTCGCCCGGGAGTTCAACTTCCGGCGGCGGAAAGAGGCAGACGCGGGACGCTACCAGAGGGGTTCAGGTGCTGCAAGAGATTTGTCGCCAACGCTAAGGGATCGGCCGGGGACTTGACGCGAATTGTCCTCGAGCCGGGTCCGGCGAACTCCACCCGGACGGACATCACCGAGACCAGGCGGAGGATCTGCTCCCGCGCCACGTCCTCGGCGAGCTCGACCTCGAGGCGGTCCCGGCCCACCCGCAGCCGGTCCACGCCGGCGTCGCGACCCAGGAGGCGAAGCCGCTTCAGCTCGAGCAGGTTCGCGACCTCCGGCGGGAGCGGCCCGAAGCGATCGCGCAGCTCGGAGCGGAGCGCCTCGAGCGCATCGAGGTCGGTCAGGCCCGCCATCCGGCGGTAGACGTCCAGCTTCTCGTCGCGATCCGCGACGTATTCGTCGGGCACGAACGCCGCGAGGTCGCTTGCCATTTCCGGCTCGGGGCGGCGCGTGACGGCCGTCCCCTGAAGCTCCTGCACGACCTCGTCGACCATCCGGCAGTAGAGGTCGAAGCCGACGCTGGCCATGAAGCCGTGCTGCTCCGGTCCGAGCAGATTTCCCGCCCCGCGAATCTCGAGATCCCGCATCGCGATCTGGAGCCCCGCGCCCAGCTCCTCGTGCTCCGAGATCGCGCGGAGCCGCTGGTCGGCCTCCTCGGTCAGAACCTTCCCCGCGGGGACGAGGAGGTAGCAGAAGGCCTGGTGGTGCGAGCGGCCGATCCGCCCTCGAAGCTGATAGGTCTGGGCGAGGCCGAGCGTGTCGGCGCGGTTCACGAGCATCGTGTTCACGCTCGGGATGTCGAGCCCGGATTCGATGATGAGGGTCGAGATCAGCACGTCGGTCCGTCGCTCGAGGAAGTCGAGCATCACCCGCTCCAGCTCCACGTCCTTCATCTGCCCGTGCGCCACGCCGTAGCGCAGCTGCGGCACGATCGAATGAAGGTAGTGCGCCATCCGATCGATCGACTCGACGCGATTGTGGACGAAGAACGACTGGCCGCCACGGTCCGCCTCGCGGAGAAGGGCATCCCGGATCACGTCCTGGCTCAGCTCGACGATCTCGGTCTTTATCGGATATCGCCCGCGCGGGGGCGTCGTCATGATCGACATGTCCCGCGCCCCCAGGAGGCTCATGTGCAGCGTGCGCGGGATCGGCGTCGCGGTCAGCGTGAGGACGTCGACCGTCTCGACGATGGAGCGGACGCGTTCCTTCTGCGCCACGCCGAAGCGCTGCTCCTCGTCGATGACGACCAGGCCCAGCTTGGGGAACTGGACGTCCTTGGAGAGCATGCGGTGCGTTCCAATGAGCAGATCCACCTCGCCCCGGCCAACCCGCTCCACGATCTCCTTCTGCTCTTTCGGCGACCGGAACCGGCTCAGCATCTCGATCCGCACCGGGAAGTCGGCGAGCCGCTCGGTGAAGGTGACGAGATGCTGCTGCGCGAGCACCGTCGTGGGGACGAGGATCGCGACCTGCTTCCCGTCCTGGATCGCCTTGAACGCGGCGCGAATCGCCACCTCGGTCTTCCCGTAGCCGACGTCGCCGCAGATGAGCCGGTCCATGGGCCGCGCCGATTCCATGTCGCGCTTCACGTCCTCGACCGCCTTCAGCTGATCGGGCGTCTCCTCGTAGACGAACGACGATTCCAGCTCGCGCTGCCACGGCGTGTCGGACGAGAAGGCGTGGCCCGGGCGCGCCTTTCGCGTCGCGTAGATGCGAAGGAGGTCCTCCGCCATCTCCTGGATGGCGCGGCGCGTCCTCGCCTTCATCCGCTGCCACGCGGTCCCGCCGAGGCGCGAGATCGAGGGCGCGCGGCCCTCCTCGGCCGAGTAGCGCTGCACCATGCCCAGCTGGTGGATCGGAACGAAGAGGCGGTCGTTCGACGCGTAGTCGATCTGGACGCATTCGGTGTCCTGGCCGTCGAGCGCGAGGCGTTTGAGCCCGCGGTAAACCCCGATCCCGTGATCCAGGTGAACCACGAAGTCGCCCGGCTTCAGCGTCAGGAGGTCGCGCATCGCCGCGGCGGTCGCGCGCTGGCGCCGGGCGCCGCGGCGCCGGTAGCGCGCGAAGATCTCGTGGTCCGTGAAGACGGCGAGCTTGGCCGCCGGCAGGACGAACCCCGCCACGACCGAGCCGACCTCGATCGACGCCAGGTCCGGCCCGAGAAGCTCCTCCAGCCGCTCCGCCTGGCCGCGGTTGTCGCAGACGATGATCCGCTGGAAGCCGAGGGCAGAGAGCCGGCGAAGCTCTCCGCGCAGGACGTCGAGCTTCCGGCCGAATGCGGGCTGCGGGCGCGCCTCGATCGCGATCGCGCCGCTCGTGGATGTCGCGGGCGCGCTCACGGTGGCCTCGACCCGCGGTTTGGAACGGAGCCGGCTCAGGGCGCGGGCGGGGGAATCGAAGAGCGCGTCGCGCGGAGGGAGATGCGGCGCCCGCGCGCGCGCGTCGGGCTCGAGACGCTCGGTCTCGCGGTTCACGGAATCGAGCTCGCGCTCGATGGCGCCTGCCTCGTCGAGCCAGAGGGCCGTGCCGGGCGGGAGGTGCTCGAGGAGTGAGGAGAGCGGGACGCCCAGGGTCAGGGCCAGCCAATCGATCCCGTCGAAGTAGATCCCCTCCCCGACCAGATCGCGGAGGCGGCGTCCGTCCAGGTCCGAGGGGGAGGAAGCCGAGTCGAAGGGGCGGAGGCGCCGATCCAGATCCTCGGCGTAGAGCACCTCGCGCGCCGGCGCGATCCGGATCGCGCCGACCGTTACGGTCGAGCGCTGGGACGTGATGTCGAACGCGCGGATCGACGCCACGACGTCGCCGTCGAATTCGATCCGGATGGGGTGGTCCATGCCCGGACCGTAGACGTCGACGATCCCGCCACGTCGGCTCACCTCGCCCGACTCGCCGATCTCCGCGACGGCCCGGTAGCCCGCGATCGTAAGGCTGCGAAGAAGGGTCTCGGGCTCGCCCTCCCATCCGGGCGCGATCTCGACCGCGCGCGAGCGAATGTGCTCCGGCGACGGGAGGAGACGGTGGAGCGAGGCCGCGGGGATCACCGCGACCGGCGGATCGGGATCGCCGAGGCGGAGGAGCGCGTGGAGCCGGTCGTCCCGCACCGGCGCCGTCGCGAACTGCGCGCTCCACGGCACGACGTCGAGCGGCGGAACGTAGACGACGCGATCCTCACCCAGGAGAAACGTGAGATCGTCGCGCCACGCCTCGGCCCGCTCGATGTCCGGTGCGATGACGGCGGCGGGGCGGCCCGGGTCGCTCGCGAGGATCGCGAAGAGAAGCGCCGCGGAGCTGCCGGACGCGCCGCGAACGCGGATCGCCGCCTGCTTGTCCTGGTCCGCGGCCGCCTTGGCGTGGTCCGCGGCCGCCTTGCCCTTCTCGGCCGCGCCGAGGCGTTCGCGAATCTCGGCGACCGCGGGCAGGGCGGCGCCGGCATCCAGGAGCCTCGCGGCGAGCGGCGCGATCACGTTCTAAGGGTCCGCGCGCTGCCGACCGCCAGCTCTAGAGCGAGCGCGATCGCCGCGGCGAGCAGGAACGTCACCCAGAGCTCGCGCCCGCGCCGGGTGTCTTGAAGGTGCGTGGCCAGCGCGTTCGCGCTCGAGAGGACGGCGATGCGTCCCGCGGGCGCCGGGCCGGGTGCGGCGGTCGCCGCGGTCGCGGCCGCGGCGGGTCCCATGCCGCGCGGGGCCATGAGGAGCGAGTCGGTCTGGATCGGCGCGAGGTCGCTCTCGATCGGATCCACGTTCACCGCGACGGTGGCGAGCGTCTTGCCCCCCGATTCGAATACGTAGAAGCCTGGACGGAGCGCGGGCGTGTCGGCGACACCGCGATAGGCCGTCCCCTCCGACTCGATCGCGGCCTGCGATGCATAGCCCTCCGGGCCGCGCACCAGGACCGCGGCGCCGGGGGCCGCCAGGAGTCGCGCGACCGGAGGCTCACCCACCTTGAGCGAGCCGGTCGACGACGTCTTGGAAGCGCGCGCCGCGTGGGAGACGAGGCCCCGCACGAGCGGAACGAACGCGCCCGAGTACGGTAGATCGCCCCAGTCGTCGGAGAAGGAGCTGAGGAACACGCCCACCCCGGGCGCGGTCGCGACGACCGGAAGACCACCTGTCGTCTGCACCACGATCTCCGTGCGGGGGGACGTGACGCGCCCGCGGATGAGCGCGGTCAGCCGCGACTGGGTGAGCGTCGATCCGACCCCGACCGTGATCCCCTCGAGCACGTCGTGCCCGGGGATGCGGGCCTTGAGCTCGAAGGGCGCGCCCTCGGCGGCCTGCTCGGTCCCCTCGAGGGCCAAGTCGATGAGCCCCTGAAAGAGGTGCGCGCTGTAGTAGTCGGGGTCGGAGTGGGGCCCGAGCGCCACGACAAGGCCTCCCCCGTCGCGGAGAAAGGTGCGGAGCTTGGCCTCCGCGTCGGCGGAGAGGGAGGCGACGTCTTCCAGGAGCACGACATCGGTCGTCGACCGGCTGAGCGAGAGCAGCGACGCCGGTGTCCCCGTCTCGGCCGTGAACCCTCCGGTGCCGTCGCCGCCGGGATCGAGCGCCAACGCCGCGAATCGAGGTGGCGGCGTCCCATCCCGCGCCTCCGCGATCCGGAGCACGCGGAGGGAACGCGGCGCCCCGAGCGCCGCGTACCAGCGATCGTCCGCCGGAAGCGCGTCCTGGTCGGACTCCAAGATAACCGGTCCCGCCGAGCCGGCCGCATCGGGCGCGCCCCGCCAATCGAGCGGCATCGAGACCCAGCGGACCTCGTCGCTCCGTAGCGTGATGTCCCCGCCGCCGATCAGCGCGTCGCCGCGGCGAACCCGGATCGCCACGCGATCGCTCGGCGCGTCCGCGTGATTGGCGAGGCGCGCGCGCAGCTCGAGCCCGCGGCCCTCCGGGCCGGGCCGAAGCTGGGGGTCGACGTCCTGGAATGCGTGGTTCGGCAAGCGGCCTTGGACCAGCGGGACGAGGTAGATCCGCACGCCGGCCCCCGCCGCCGCCGCGATCTCCGCCCGGACCTCGGGGGCGAAGTTGGCGCGCTGCAGGTCGCTGATCACGTAGAGCTCTCTGGCTTGGAGTCGGCTTCGCTGGAGAGCGCGGCGGGCTTCGAGAATCGCCGCCGCCATCTTCGCGGGCAGCGAGGTCGCCTCGACCCGTTCGAGGGCCCGCTTGAGACGGACGCGATCGGTGGTGTGTCCCGCGCCGTTGGCGTCGGGACGGGTCGAGGTCGCGATCGAGATCTCATCGCCGGGGCGGGCCGCCTCGAGAATCGCCGCGGCTCGCTCCTTCGCGATCTCAATCCTGGGACGTGCCTGTTCTTCGAGCGCGGCCATGCTCTCCGAGTCGTCGATCAGGATCGCCACGGCCGCGGCGGAGTGGGCGACCGTGTTGTGCGGCGTGAGCGACGGCCGCGCGAAGGCCAGCACGAGGAGAAGGATCGCGAGCGTGCGCAGGATCAGGAGGAGGATCTCGCGAAGCCTGAGCCGGCGGATTTCCTGCGGCTCGAGGTCGCGAAGGAACTGGGTCGTCGGAAAGCTCACCTCGGGGAGCCGCCGGCGGCTCAAGAGGTGGATCACGATCGGAATCGCGGCCGCGGGAAGCGCCCAGAGAAACGCCGGATTCAGGAACGAGAAGACGGGCATGCGTCCGGCGCGCTAGAGAAGCCGCGCGCGCTTGGAGAGGTACTCGAGCAGCGCGCGGTCGTACGGCTGGTCTGTCGTCAGGGGAACGTAGCCCGCGTTTTTCTCGATGCAGTACTGGCGGATCCGGTCCCTCCACTCGCCGACGCGCGCGCGGTA
Source organism: Candidatus Eisenbacteria bacterium (assembly GCA_005893305.1). Taxonomy (NCBI): domain Bacteria; phylum Candidatus Eiseniibacteriota; species Candidatus Eiseniibacteriota bacterium. The sequence goes on from VBOZ01000036.1 coordinate 20,430, forward strand.
GTCCGGGCGCAGCTCCTGGGGCCGCGTGGTCACGCGCTCACCGGACTCCATGTCCACGTAGACCGCCTCGCGCTCGAAGTTGAAGGACACTTCTTGGGGGTCGAGCACGTGGAAGACGAGCACCTCGTGCTTGCGGTGGCGGAAATGGTGGATCGCCTGCTCGATCCGATCGGGCTCGTCGAGGAGGTCGGAAAGGATGACGACAAGCCCGCGCCGCGTCATCCGCTCCGCGAGGGAGTGGAGCGAGGCGGCGAAGTTGGTGGTGCCGCCGGGCGTCAGGCGCTCGAGCAATAAGAGGAGCGGGCGTACGTGTCCCATCGTGGAGCGAGGCGGGATCTGCTCGCCCTGTCCCGCGGCGAAGGCGAACATCCCCACGGCGTCGTTCTGGCGAAGCATGAGGTACGCGAGCGCGGCGGCGAGCTGGCGCGAGTAGTCGAGCTTCGTGATCCCGTGGGAGCCATAGCCCATGCTCGCGCTCGTGTCGACGAGGATCATCGCGCGGAGGTTCGTCTCTTCCTCGTACTGCTTGATGTACTTGCGATCGGACTTCGCGAGGACCTTCCAATCGAGATGGCGGAGCGGGTCGCCCGGCATGTACTGGCGGTGCTCCGCGAACTCGACGCTGAACCCGTGATAGGGGCTCCGGTGAAGGCCGGTCAGGAAGCCCTCAACCACAAGCCGGGCCGTGAGATCGAGTCGCGCGAGCTTCGAGACGAAGTGGGGATCGAGGAGGCGCGGACGGTTTTCGCTCATGGCGGCCCCGCGCTACGAATGCTTGCCGTCGACGCTCGGGGTCGCCTCGAGGAGCTTCGCGATGATGTCGAGGCTCGAGATCCCGTCGGCCTCGGCGTTGAAGTTGGGAATGATCCGGTGGCGAAGCACGGACGGCGCGACCGCCTTGACATCGTCCGCCGCAGGCGTCGGCCGGCCGGCGAGCGCGGCCCGCGCTTTCGCGCCGAGCACGAGGTATTGGGCGGCGCGGGGCCCCGCGCCCCAGCTCACCCAGTCGCGGATGAAGGAATCGCTCTGCGGGCTCGGACGGGAGGCGCGCGCCAGGCGCACCGCGTAGCGGACGACGTGCTCCGCGACCGGAACGCGCCGCACCAGGTGCTGGAGCTCGAGGATCCGCTCGACGCCCATCACCTTCTTCGGCTCGGCCTCGTAGTCGCTCGTCGTGGTCGCGACGATGCGCTCCTCCTCCTGCTCGCCGGGATATCCAACCGAGATGTGGAACATGAAGCGGTCGAGCTGGGCCTCGGGGAGCGGGTAGGTGCCCTCGAACTCGATCGGGTTCTGCGTCGCGAGCACGAAGAACGGGAGAGCGAGCGGGTAGGTCGTGCCGCCCGCGGTCACGCGGTACTCCTGCATCGACTGGAGCAGCGCGGCCTGCGTCTTCGGCGGCGTCCGGTTGATCTCGTCGGCCAGGACCATGTTCGCAAAGATCGGCCCGCGCAGAAATTTGAACGCGCGCTTCCCGGTGACCGGATCGTCCTCGAGGATCTCCGTCCCGGTGATGTCGGACGGCATGAGGTCGGGCGTGAACTGGATCCGGCTGAACTTGAGATCCAGGATCTTGGCGAGCGTCGAGACCAGAAGGGTCTTCGCCAGTCCTGGAACGCCGACGACGAGGCAATGCCCGTTCGCGAAGAGCACCGTGAGCAGCTGCTCCACGACCGTGTCCTGCCCGACGATGACCTTGCGCAGCTCGGTAAGAATCTCGGAGCGAGCCGCCTTCAGCCCCTCGAGTAGGCCCACATCGTTTTGCGCGACCGGTTGAGTCATGATTTTTTCCCCAGAATTCGTAGGACGGACGCCTACATCGTTTTGCGCGCCAGTATGCTGCGGGCCATGCGGCTGTGCATAACCGTTGGCTTCAGCATAGGCAGTGCGGCTTCAAGTCTTTGGCAAAATTACCTTTGGAGAGTTTTCCACATTTTCGACCGACTTATCCACAGGCAATCAACGCTCTGCTGGCAGGCGAGCGCGCTCGAGGAGCTGTGCCGCGGCGGTGATCTCCCGGAACAGGCCTACCAATCGCTCCAACTCTTCCTCTGAGTGGTAGTCGATCGAGATCGATCCCGACCCACCGCGCCTGCGCGTGATCCTCACGCGCGACGCCACGATTCTCACCAACTCGTCCTCCAGGGCCATTAGTTCCCCGGAAACCGCGCGCTTCGGTGTGCGGCGGGAGCGCTGCGGCTGCGCGCCGCCGGATCGCTTCGCCCGTTCCTCGAGCTCTCGGACCGACCAACCGTGGCTTGCGGCCGAGTTCGCGAGCTCGGTCTGGTGCTTCGAGTCGGTGACAGAGAGGAGCGCCCGCGCATGCCCGGCCGAGAGCTGATTCGATTCGATCAGCCGCTGGGCGTCCTCAGGCAAATTATTGAATCTTATGATGTTGGAAACCGTAGAGCGATCCTTGCCGACACGCTCTCCGATTTCGTCGTGTTTCAGGCCGTATTCCGTTGCGAGCCTGTAGTATGCACGCGCCTCGTCGATTGGGTTCAGGTTTTCGCGCTGGATGTTTTCGATGAGCGCGATCAGGAGCGACTCGCGGTCGGTGAGCGGGCGGATGATCGCCGGGATCGTGTCGAACCCGGCCTCCCGGGTCGCGAGGAAGCGACGCTCGCCGGCGACAAGTTGGTACCCATCTGCGGCGGGTCGAAGAAGGATCGGCTGGAGCACACCTCGCTCGCGGATCGAATCGGCGAGCTCTTTGATCGTCGCGGGGTCGAACTGCGTCCGGGGCTGGGCTGGGTTGCGCGAGATCTTCGTGAGCGCAATGTGCTGAATGTCGCCTTCGCGAACTTCGTAATGGCGAGGCTCCGGAACGATCGACACCTCGCTTTCGACGGCCTTTGGGATGAGGGCCTCGAGCCCCCTGCCTAGCGCTTTCCTAACCACGTTCGATCACCTCCCTGGCGAGACTCATGTAGCTGGTGGCCCCGGTGCAGCTGGGATCGTAGGTAACGACCGGCTTGCCGAAGCTCGGCGCTTCGCTGAGCCGGACGTTTCTTGGAATCACTGTTTGATAAACCCGCTCCGCAAAGAAGCGTCGCGTCTCGGCCAGAACCTGCTGCGACAGGTTGAGTCGATTGTCGAACATCGTCAGCAGCACACCCTCGATCTGAAGGCCGGGGTTGAGTGCCTGCTGCACGAGGCGAATCGCGCCGAGCAGGTGACTCAATCCTTCGAGTGCGTAGTACTCACACTGGACCGGGACCAGGACAGACCGCGCGGCGGTGAGAGCGTTGATGGTCAGAAATCCGAGTGAGGGGGGCGCGTCAATCAGGATGAAATCGTATCGCTCTTGAAGGGGCTCGAGCGCTTCCTTGAGTTTGAACTCGCGCCGCTCCGCGTCGGCCAGCTCGATCTCCGCGCCGGCGAGACGTTGTCCTGAGGGCACGAGGTGGAGGCCGGGCACCTCGGTCTCAACGATCACCTCAGTGATCGGCGTCCCCGAGATGAGGACCTCATAGATCCCCTTCGGCACCTTGAGGCCCGGGAATCCGAGACCGCTGCCGGCATTGCCTTGGGGATCCGAGTCGACAAGAAGCACGCGCTTCCCGCTCAGCGCGAGAGCCGCGGCGAGATTGATGGCGGTCGTCGTCTTTCCGACACCGCCCTTCTGATTCGCTATCGCAACCATCCTGGTCATTTTGATTATCCCCGTTCCGGTCGACGCTGTGCGCCGGACCCCGTTCCTGTCGGGGAGCCGCAGTCTACGCGATCGCGAGGTCCAAAATCCAATCCCAAAAATGTTTCACGTGAAACATCTCGGTAAGCATTTGGAATTATGCGCGTTGTCCCGGCGGCTTCGCGAAGATGTGCCTCCCGAGCAGGATTGGAAGCGATGTTAGGGGCCAGCGGGGACTCAAATCGGGCGGCATCGGAGGCGATGTTGCGGTCCGCGGCTACTCAAGGCGGCCGGCATCGGAGGCGATGTTGCGGTCTGCGGCCACTCAAGGCAGAAGGGCGCGGCACGCGTGAGCATCTAGGCATGGTCGACAAGGTAGACGGCTCCACCCTACCGGGTCCGCAACGGCTGGGCTGTCGAAGCTGAGAGGGCGGCGGTTCTCGGTGGAGCACTCACTGCCGATCAGGAAGGCGTGCCGGTCCGATGATCGCCCGGGCGACCTTCCCCTCGTGCGGGCGATCGCGGCTCTCTGTAAATCGCGTCCCTCAGGGCCGCTGGAGCGCCATTTCGCTGAACACGCCTGGTTAACCAGCATATTTGCAGTATTTTATGAGAATGTTTCACGTGAAACATTGCCCAGAACGATCGCCGGGGAGGCGGTGCGAGATATGGGGCTGAGGCGGCGGAGGTGCGGCGGCAGGATCTCCTCCGCGGAGAAGCCTACTCCTAGAAAGTAGACCCAGCGCGCGTCCGATGCGTGGATCGGTCCGAGCGATCCGAGGGGATCCGGAAGCGAGGCCAACGCCCAAATGGAGACCTCGTCGAAACCAGGCGAAAGAGAGTCGGCCCGAGCTGAGGGTCCGAGTCGCCCGCGAGATCCTCGAGGCGCGAAAGGAATGGCCTTCGCGTTCCTGAGCCCCAGTTCCGGCGCCGCGCGCTAGAGGAAGCCCGTCTCCCTCTCTCGGCGTTCGAGGAGCGCCACGGTCCGCGTTCGAGGAGCGTCCACGGTCGCTGAAGGCCAGGCTGTCGCGAGCGGGATCCCCAGAAACCCGGCGCCGCTTCCCACGTCGGATCGGGAGGCGGGTGGGCGATCGAACGGGGAGAACGGGAGTCGAGGGTGGCTCGCGAAGAGAGAGGATAGGGCACAGAGCCACCTCTCAAACTCATCCCCGCGAGGAGCGGGTGGGTATTCGCTGCCGCGTGCCGACCCAGACTGTGAGAATCCTGTTTCTCATCTCCCCGGGAGGCCATTTCGCTGAAGGGCTCAGGTTATCGTATTTATTGGCAATTTATTGTGGAGATGTTTCACGTGAAACATTGCGCGGAGCGAGTGTGTGGAGATGCGGAGGTGGTTGCGAGGGGCTTAGCCGCGCTCGTTCAAGCGCCCGTGAAGGAGCTGTCCTCCAAACTTCCCGCGGGCGACCTCCGCGCCTTGGCCGAGCGGACCAAGACCGGACAGAATCTCCTCCGCGGGGGACCCTGCCCCCAGGAAGTAGACCCAGCGCGCACCTGGCGCGCAGACCGGATCGAGCGAGCCAAGGATACGCGGGAGTGAGCCCAGAGCCCGGATGAAGACAGACTGGAAGCCCGGCTGTCGGGAATCTGGGCGAGCCGAATCTGAGCGGGCCTGTGATTGTGAGCCGGCCTGTGAGAGTGAGCCGCTAGCGAGATTCTCGAGGCGCGAGGGAATGACCTTCGCGTTCCTGAGCCCCAGCTCCCGCACCGCGCGCTCGAGGAAGCCCGCCTTCCTCTCTCGGCGCTCGAGGAGCGTCACGGTCGCAGAGGGCCAGACAGCCGCGAGCGGGATCCCTGGAAACCCGGCGCCGCTTCCCACGTCGAGCACCGAGGCGGGTGGACGATCGAACAGTGAGATCGGGTTCAGCGAGTCAAGGATGTGGCGCGTGAACAGCGTGGATCGGTCGCCCTTCGAGATGAGGCTCAGACGCCACGCGTGCTCGTAGACAAGCAGGCCGAATTTCGTCAGGAGATGAAGGACCTGAATGTCCACCAGCTCCGGCCCCGCCGGGCCAGAGAGCGCCTGCACGAAATCGCGGTGGTCGGCCTGGAGACTAGGCGGGAGCTGGGGCGTGCCCGCGGCGGCGGCGTTCTCGCTCTGCATAGACTACGAGAACCGATACGTCGGCCGGCGAGACGCCCGGGATGCGGGATGCTTGGGCAAGCGTCCGAGGCTTGAGGCGGCAGATCTTCTCACGTCCCTCACTCGATAGCTCGCGGAGCGGCTCTGTGTAGAGAGACTCGGGAATCTCGAGCCGCTCGCTCCGGCTCGCGCGCTCGACTTCTCGCATCTGTCTCTCGATGTAGCCCTCGTAACGAATCTCGATCGCGGCGGACTCTATCGCTTCCTGCCCGAACTCCGCAAGGTCGTCGCGACCGAGGAGGTCTGCGAGCGTGACGTCGCCATCCCGAACGGCGTGCGCGAGCGGGATCGTCACAGCCATCCGATTCCCACCGGAGGGAGCGCGGCGAGAAGTCGGTCCGCCCCCGGGAATCGGCGCGCCCCCGGGAGTCGGCGCGTCCCCGAGAGTCGATTCGACCGCGGGGGTCGACTCGACCGGACGAGCCCGAGGCCCGACTCGGGTCGATCGCATCCGTTCGACCGCGGCCCAACGGCGGGTGCTCACTCCTTCGAGCCGGCGGAGCTCCTCCGTGTTCAGCGTGCCCACCTCGCGAGCCCGGCCGGCCAGCCGCTCCGCGGCGTTATCCTGCCGCAGCAGAAGGCGATACTCGGCACTCGAGGTGAACATCCGGTATGGCTCCTCGGTGCCTTTAGTTACTAGATCGTCAATCAACACACCGACATACGCCTCTTCGCGTCCCAAGATCAGCGGCTCGCGGCTCGTGAGCGCGAGGGCAGCGTTGATGCCGGCGACGAGCCCCTGCGCCGCCGCCTCCTCGTAGCCCGACGTCCCATTGATCTGACCCGCGAGGTAGAGACCCGCCACGGATCTCGTCTCCAAGGACGCCCGGATCTGCGTCGGCGGGATGAAGTCGTACTCGACCGCGTAGCCAGGGCGGAGCATCTCCGCCTGCTCCAGCCCAGGAATCGTCTTCAGCACCTCGCGCTGCACCTCCTCGGGGAGGCTCGTCGACAGACCGTTGATGTAGTACTCGTGCGTCTCGCGCCCCTCGGGCTCCAAAAAAATCTGGTGCGCGGGCTTTTCGGAGAACCGGACGACCTTGTCCTCGATGGAAGGGCAGTAACGCGGGCCGATCCCTCGAATCTTCCCGGTATAGAGCGGAGAGCGATGGAGATTCTCGCGGATCAGGTCGTGCGTCGCCGCGGTCGTGAGGGTCAGATGGCAGAGAACCTGATCCACTTCGAGCCCGTCGGTGAAATGAGAGAACGGGCGAGGCGGCTCGTCGCCGCGCTGCGGCAGCATTCGAGTGAAGTCGATCGAGTCGCGGTGGACGCGCGGAGGTGTCCCGGTCTTCAGTCGAACGAGCCGGAACCCGAGCTCCGCTAAGCAATCCGAAATCCCGCGCGCGACGCCCTCGCCCACGCGTCCACCGGCGTAGGTGACGTCACCGACATGCATCAATCCGTTCATGAAGGTGCCAGGGGTCACGATGACCGCGTCGGCGCCGATGAATCGCCCGTCGGCGAGCGAGACGCCCCGCACCCGGCCACGCTCCACTTGAAAATCCACCACCTGGCCCTCGACGAGCGTGAGGCCCTCCGTCCGCGCAAGGTGCTCCCGCACGATCGCGCGGTAGCGGGCCTTGTCCTCCTGCGCCCGTGGGGACCAGACCGCGGGCCCGCGGCCGCGATTCAACATCTTGAACTGAATTCCCGCGCGATCCGCCATCCGCCCCATGATCCCGCCGAGCGCATCGATCTCGCGCACGAGCTGCCCCTTCGCGAGGCCTCCGATCGCGGGGTTGCACGGCATGTGGGCCACCGAATCGAGGCTCATCGTGACCAGCCCGACCTCGACGCCCATCTTCGCGGCGATGCACGCGGCCTCGCACCCGGCGTGCCCCGCGCCGACCACGAGCAGGGGATAACGCGCGCGGGGAGCCGCGGCGGGCCGGGTGACGCCCTCTTGCGCGCGGGGGGCCGCGGCGGGCGGAGTGACGCGGTGCCCGATCATTTGCCGATGCAGAATCGGGCGAAGACGGCGGCCGTGACCTCGTCGTCGACCCCGCGACCGACGATCTCGCCCAATGCCCGCCGTGCATCGGCCAGATCGACCGCGATCAGATCGTACGATCGGTCCGCCGCGAACCCGGACTCCGCGCGCCCCAACGCCGCCGATGCTTCCGCAAGCAATCCCTCCTGACGCACGCTGGTTGTCGCGATCTCTTCGCCGACGTGCTCGCCCAGCACCAAAGGCATCGCGGAGCGAAGTGCTCCCAGGAGCGGATCGGCGCCGCCGGGACGCACGGCGACTGTCTCGACTTCCTCCACGACGCTCGCGCCCGAAACCGGGGCCAGTGGTCGCGGCGCCAGACTCGCGCCCAAATCCGCCTTGTTCCACGCCACGACCACCGGACGATCCCGGACCCAGGACGCGGCCTCGCGGTCGGCGTCTCCCACGCCGTCCGATCGATCGAGCACGAGCACCGCGAGGTCGCAATCGCGCGCGGCCCGCATCGATCGCTCGACGCCGAATCCCTCTACCCGATCCGCGCCTCCGCGCAGCCCCGCCGTATCGGCGATCCGCAATTCGACTCCCTCGATCCAAATCGATTCTTCCACCGTGTCGCGGGTCGTCCCAGGATCCACATCGACAATCGCGCGGTCGTAGCCGACGAGCGCGTTCAGCAGGCTCGACTTTCCGACGTTCGCCCGACCGACCAGCGCCGCGCGCACGCCCTCCTGGCCCCGCCGCGCTCCGGGAATTCGCTCGACCCATTCCCGCACCGTCGTCGCGATCCTCGAGCACCGCCGCCCCAGCTCCACCCCGTCCAGCGCTTCACCCACGTCTGAGGGAAAATCGATCCGTGCCTCGACCTCGGCGAGCAACGCCACGAGCTCCGAATCGACGTCCGCCACGCGCCGGGACAAAGAGCCGCCCAAGGCCCCCATCGCGGCCCGAAGCGAGCGCTCGCTTCGGGAGCGGATCAACGCCGCCACCGACTCGGCCTGAGCCAAATCCAGCTTTCCATTTCGAAACGCACGCTCCGTGAACTCGCCCGGGCGCGCCGCCCGCGCCCCCGCGCGCACCAATACGTCGATGATCGCGCGCGGAATCGCCGGCCCGCCGTGGGAGGAGATCTCGACCACGTCTTCACCGGTATAGGAGTGCGGCGATCGAAATACGGAAAGGAGAACCGAATCGAGCGGGGCGCGGTCGACCCCTAAAAACGAACCGAAGAGGATCCGGTGGGAGGCGCTATCGGCCGGCGAGAGCCGGCCGTGAAACTGCTTCGACGCGAGCGCGAGCGCGTCCGGTCCGCTGAGCCGCGTGACCGCTATCGCCGATTCGCCGGGCGCCGTCGCGAGCGCGACGATCGTATCGTTTACCACCATCGCCGATCCCGCTCATTCAGGCTTCGCCCCGGCCTTGCGGATCACGACGCGCTTGAAGTAGCCGTCACCGACGGTGACGGTCTCCATGCCCGCATGCTCCGCCACCTCCAGATGCACGATGCGGCGCTCCGAGGCGGGCAACGGGTCGGTCGAGAGCTCCTCGCCGGTCCGCCGCACCTCCTCCATCAGCCCGCGCGCCATCTCGCGCAGCCCCTCGATCTGGCGATCGCGGAACCCGGCGACGTCCACCTCCACGCGCGGCGGCGACTCCTCGGGCATCTTGGCGCGGATCATTCGGCCAAGGAGGTGCTGAAACGCGGACAGGGTCTCCCCGTCTTTCCCGATCAGGAACTGATCCTGCTCCCCCGCGTCGAGCGCGATCCGGATCCCGTGCTGGGTCTTCTCCGCCTCGACCGAGCCCGGGAATCCCATGCTCTCCAACAGCCCCACCGACATCTCGCGCACCATCGCGACGATCTCCGGCGTGATCTTGGCGGGATCCATCGGCGGCGGCGGCGGGCCATAGTTCGCGGCCTCGCGGCGCGGCTCGCGACGTCCCATGCCCCGTCCACCCTCCGACCGGTCGTAGCCCCGTGCTTCGCCCGGCGCCGCGGGTGCCCTGCGGGCAGCGCCGCCGGCCGGCTCGGGAGGACGCCGCCGCGCGCGGATCTTCACCGCGCGGTAGCCGCCGCCGGATTCGGCGGACCGACCCGGGTCCAGGATCTCGATCGAGAGGTCATCGGGCTCGAGCCCAAGCTGGTCGGCCGCGTCGCGGACCGCTTCCCCGAAGCTCGGGGCCTCGGCGTCGACGTGGGGCTCGTTCGCGGGATCGAATTGAGAGGCGTTCGCTTGCATCGTCAGGCGCTCGTCGGTTCCGTGTCGTCAGCCGCCCGCGGCCATTTTCCGGTCTTCCGCGGCGTTCACGAGGTACTGCTGGATCGCTGAGAGGACGTTGTTCATGGTCCAGTAAAGGATGACGCCCGAGGGGAAACTATACATGAAGACGAGCATCATGACCGGCATCAGCATCATCATTGTTTTTTGCTGCGGGGCGACCGGGGTCTGGGACTGCATGAGGTAGGTGCTCCCGGTCATGATGACCGGGAACAGGTGGACCGGGAACCCGGCGACCCTCATGAGGACGTCCGGCGTCGAGAGGTCCTGCACGTACGCCATGAAGCCCGCCCCGCGCAGCTCGATCGAGTTCAGAAGCACGTTGTAGAGCGCGAAAAAGACCGGAATCTGGAGGAGCATCGGCAGGCACCCGCTGACCGGGTTCACCTTGTATTCCTTATATAGGGCCATCATGGCCTGGTTCATCTTGGCCGGATCGTTCTTGTACTTGTCCTGGATCGACTTCACCTGCGGCTGGAGATGGTGCATCACCTTCATCGACCGAAGGCTCGACTGCGTGAGCGGGTAGAAGACGAGCTTCGTGGCAAGCGAGATCAGTATGATCGCGATCCCGTAGTTCGGGATGTGCTTGTGGATGAAGTTGAGGCACCAGAGGAGGAGCGCGCTCAGCCCGGTGATCCATCGCCAGCCCAGGTTCGCGAGCCGATCGAGCTCGGCCCCGAGGGCGACCAGCGTGTTGTAGTGGATGGGCCCCGCGTAGAGCCTGGCGTGGCGCACGACCTCGGTCCCGGGAGGCGCCGCTCCCAGGAGCCACACGGTCGGCTGGCCGTCCTCGAGCTTCGTGAACTGCGCGTCCTCGACCGTCGCCGAGTCCGGGACGATCGCGGCCACGAAGTACTTGCTCCGGTCCCCCGCCCACCGGATGTTCCCCTTCAGCGCCCTCGCCCCATCCTTCTGAATGTGGACCGCGTCGACGACCTCCAGCTTATCCCCGACGAGCGCGACCGCCTGATTCAGCCGGGGATTCAGCATCGTGTCGGTGACCGGGAGCGCCTGCGCCCAGCCCCATCGGTACTGAATCGGGCCGTACTGGACAGGCACCGTGATCCGAAGCTCGAGATCGAGGGCCACCGAGTTGGGCCCCATGCGGTAGGTCTTGCTCACGCGCACGCCGCTCGAGTCTTCCGCGACGAATGTGATCGAGGTGTCCATCGCCGCTGGGGGCACGACGCGGAACGGAACGTCGGTGAAGTCGTAGGTGAAGTAAGGAGTCGTGACGATGAGCTGGAGCGCGCGCTGGCCGGGCGGGACCAGGTTGACCGGCACCTTCCCGTGCGCCAGGTCAGGGTATTTGGGAAGGATCCACTCCGAGATGGTCGCGCCCTTGCTCGTGAAGGTCGCGTTCGCGAGCCCGCTCGTGAGCTGGCGCTCGACGATCGGCGCCGCGTGCACCCGCGGCCCCGAGGTCGCGACGAGCGCTGCGGTCCCGCCGCCGGGCTTCGCGGGGGTCGTGGAGGTCGGAGTTTGCGTCGACGACTGGGACGGCGCGACCCCCGGCGAGCCCGCCATCCCCGTCGAATCCTGACCGGTCGTCGGCTGGGCCGGATGGCGGTTGCGGCCCCACCGGGACATCAGGAACTGATCCCCGATCAGAACCGCCATGATCAGAACAACTGCAAGTATCGTCCGTCGATCCATCGACTTGCGTGCCGCCCCCTCAGGGGACGGGGTCGTAGCCTCCCGGATGGAATGGGTGGCAGCGGAGGATACGACGGAGGGCAAGTCCGAAGCCTGAGAGCGCGCCGTGTCGTGTCAGCGCTTCCTCGGCGTAGACCGAGCAGCTCGGCTCGAAGCGGCAGGCCCGAGGGAGCACCACGGAGATCATGGCGCGATAGGCGCGAACGAAGAAGATAAGGAGGGCCGTCACGCCGGCTCCTTCGAGAGGAGCCGGTTCATCTCGCCCGAGACGTCGTGAAGGGTCGCGGCCGCGCACGGGGTGCGCGCGATCCAGATCCGCCAGCTCGACTCCTCGCGCCGCGCGGCCGGAACGCCGCGAAATGCTTCCCGCAGAAGCCGCTTCGCCCGGTTTCGTTTCACGGCCGTGCCCACCTTCCGGCTCGCGACGAACGCCACGCGGCCATGCTCCTCCGGCCGGCCCAAGCTGACGAGGGTCATCAGAACGCCGGGAAAGGATCGGCCCGATCGATACACTTCGCGGAATTGCCACCCCGAGTGGAGGCGGCGATCGCGCGGCGGGATCGCGCCGGCCATGGGGATTGCGTCCGTGGAGACCGTGCTAGACCGTGAGACGCTTGCGGCCCCGCTCACGGCGGCGCTTCAACACCGCGCGGCCACCTCGGGAACTCATCCGCTCGCGGAAGCCGTGGACCTTTTTCCTGCGGCGATTGTGCGGCTGAAAGGTGCGCTTCACTGTAGGAGTGCCTCGAAGATCGGGTTAATTGCCTTTAGACACGAGCGATGGAGTCTACCGGGACGGGGCTCTCGGGTCAATTCGGAAACGTGGATCGATTTCAAGGCGAATTTGAGGGCCCGCGATCGCGCGCGGCGCGCCTCTAACTGATGTTAAATTCCCGTTAGTTCCTGTCCTTAAAATTTTCGTTGCACGGTTCCACGCGCGGGTCGTACGGTGCGGGCGTTGACCTGGGCCGCGACCCGACATCGCGCTCGAGCCGACTCGAATCCACTCTCCCGTAAGATGCGCGCCTCGAGCGCGCGGCCTTCACCAGGGTTCTGAATGCAGTGATCTACGCCGCGACGGGTCCATTCGTTTGGGGGCGTAACGGATCGAACAGACATCCGTTACGCCTCCATCTTTTTGGGGATAAACTTGTGGATAAGAGGGTGGAAAGGACGTGGAGATGGTGTTCGCAGTTGGGGAAAGTGTTGGGGACGATCTGATGATGGAGACGATGGTGGTCGGAGATCTTTGGGAACAGTCGCTTCAAAAGATTCGAGGGAGCATTTCGAGCCAGACCTACGAGGCATGGTTCAAGAATCTCGGTCCGCTGGAGTTCGACGGCGCGACGCTCGTGCTCGAGGTTCCGAACCAGTTCTACGTTGATTGGCTCGACCAGCACTACCGCCACTTGATCGAGAGCTCGGTCGGGGCGGTCGCCGAGCGCTCGATCGGCATCTCGTTCCACGTGCGACCCGAGCAGCCCACCGCGCCGTCGCGGGAATTTCGCCCGCGCGCCCCGCTCCCCACTCGCGACGAGAGCAATCTTGGCCCGAACAACACGTTCGATACCTTCATCGTCGGGAGCGGCAATCAGTTCGCGCACGCCGTCTGCCAGGCGGTGGCGCAAAGTCCCGGCGAACGCTACAACCCGCTCTTCATCTACGGCGGCGTCGGCCTCGGGAAGACCCACCTGATGCACGCGATCGGACACCACGTACGCGCGATGCGCCCCTCGGCCCGGGTCTTCTTCGTGACGGCCGAGAAATTCATGAACGAGATGATCTACGCGATCCAACACGCGACCACCCTGGAGTTCAAGAGCCGCTACCGGACCGCCGACGTGCTCCTGATCGACGACATCCAGTTCCTCGCCGGCAAGGAGAGCACGCAGGAGGAGTTCTTCCACACCTTCAACACGCTCCACGGCGCCCACAAGCAGATCGTTCTGACGAGCGACAGCCCGCCCAACTCGATCACGGCCCTCGAGGAGCGCCTGATCTCGCGCTTCACGTGGGGAGTGATCGCGGATCTCCAGGCGCCCGACCTCGAGACCCGGGTGGCGATCGTGAAGAAGAAGGCCGAGCTTCAGGCCCGGAGCATCCCCAACGAGATCGCGCTCCTGCTCGCGAGCAACATCAAGACCAACATCCGCGAGCTGGAGGGTTCCCTCTCGCGACTCATCGCGTTCTCCGATCTGACCGGCCAGCCGCTCACGGTCGAGTTCGCGCAGGAAGTCTTGCGCGATCAGATCAAGCCCGACTTAGCGCGCGTGGACGTTCTCGACATCCAGCGGGCCGTGGCGAAGCACTTCGGCGTGAGCGAGGAGTCGATGCGCGGGAAGCGCCGCACGGAGACGATCGCCTTCCCCCGTCAGATCGGGATGTACGTCACGCGGTCGATCACGGATCTGTCGTTGGCGGAGATCGGCGCCAAGTTCGGCGGCCGCGACCACACGACGGTGATGCACGCCTGCCAGAAGATCGAGAACCTGATGGTCACCGACCGGGAGCTGCGCCTCGTGGTCGAGGACTTGATGGCGGTGTTGAGTCGGTAAATGTGGCGGTAGAGGGGCGTCAGTCGTCGACGGTGTCCAAGTCGTTGGGGAGAGCTCCTAGAACCATGTGCACGTAGGCGGGGATTTGTAAGCCCTTCAGCTCCAGGCCCGGCGGGAACGGAAACTCCGAGGGCTTTCGCAGAAGAAATACGTCGATCAGGAAGCCTACTAACTTCCGGTGGTACTGAAGCGCCTCCTCGTCACAATCGAAACACTCATTGTTGATCCAAGAGTCCGTGACTCTCGCCTGCCCCCCACCGGACTCGAACCGAACTCCATAATTCGCAATTCCGGTCCAGCTGCGGTGAAATGCGAGCCACGGCGGATCGAAAATTATGTCCCACTTTTGGTCCATGTCGCTGGATTTGAAACCTGCGGCAATCCGTCCGAATTCATCCGCGTCGTACGTAGCGGTGAAGCCGAGGGCGGCGCGGCAGTCGGGAAGTGGGAGGTAGGGATCGTTCATCAGCCTATTTGCCTACTGAGCATCGAAGACATCGCGAGGCCTCTCCTCATCTAGCTCACCCCCTCGAGGATGTCGCGAATCGCTTCGATCGTGTTCCAATTGCGGGTGGTTGCGGGGACGCCGAAGATCTTCTCGACGACCTCGTTGGGGTACAGGAGCGATCGGCCGAGCCGTCGCCAAAGGCTGACCGCGAACTTGCCTGAGACGGCCACGACCTTGACCTGCCATTCTGCGCCGTCAGGGCGGAGGATCGGAAGGCGAGGCAACGTCTGGGGCCGCTTCCCCAAGACGGTGACGAACCGCTTCGCGCCCTTCGGGATCGGCTGACCCGCGAAAGGATCCGTCCACACCAAGTTCTGGAGATCGGCCGCTGGGCAGATCATCAGCTCGGCCTTGAACGGCAGCCTCTTGTTTAACTCGGCCCGCAGCTTCGCCTGGCTGACCGTCTTCCGCACCACGAATGTCCCCGCCGCGCCCACGTTGACGACGTCGAGGGCCACCAACTCCTTCGCGAGCGCCGCGGGACGGAAGGTCTTGTGCCCCCCGACATTCACGCCCCTCATGAACACGACCAAAGCCATGTCCCTTCCCCCGTGGTTTCAGGAATCCTGGGAATCCTACTAGAATCAGCCAATGAATGACCCAGTCATCGTAATCGGCGCCGGAGCTGCGGGGTTCATGGCGGCGATTTTCTCAGCTGGCGGCCCCGGCGGCGGCGGCGACGCTCTGAACGGCAAGCGCCGCGTCCTCCTCCTCGAGCGGACCCACGACGGCGGTCGGAAGATCCTCATGAGTGGCGGAGGGCGTTGCAACGTTCTCCCCTCCGAGCTCGACCCCGCGCGCTTCGTCA
Organism: Candidatus Eisenbacteria bacterium; assembly: GCA_005893305.1. NCBI lineage: Bacteria > Candidatus Eiseniibacteriota > Candidatus Eiseniibacteriota bacterium. The sequence goes on from VBOZ01000036.1 coordinate 35,982, forward strand.
CTGCTTCCTCCCCGAACACCTTGAAGAAGCTCCTCCTTGCCTGGCCCCTCCGAGAGCAGCGGCGCTTCTTCGAGGAGGATCTCGGTATCCAGCTCGCCCTCGAGGAGGGAACCGGAAAGCTCTTCCCGGTTTCGAACAAGGCAAAGGACGTACGCGATAGTTTGCGCGCGATGGCCGAGCGAAACGGCGTCGAGATGCGCTTTGACGCGTACGTGAATGGGTTGGAGCCGGAGGGAGCGGCGAGCGCCGGTCGTGAGGCGGGCGGCGGCAAGGCGGGCGGCGACGACGCATCGCCCTCGTGGAAGGTTCGCCTCGCGAGCGGCGTCTTCCTCCGCGCCTCGCGCGTCATCATCGCGACCGGCGGACTCTCGATCCCCGCGACCGGAAGCGACGGTACCGGCATCGACATCGTGCGCCGCCTCGGTCACACGATCCACGACACTTATCCCGCGCTGACCCCGCTCACCTTGGTGCCGCCTCGATACGGCGCTCTCTCGGGCATTTCGCTGCCAGTCTCGCTGGAGGCACCGGGCCCGAAGCGAAAGTTCACGACTCGGGGAGGGTTCCTATTCACCCACAAGGGTTATAGCGGTCCATCGGTGCTCAATCTCTCGCACCTCGCCATACTCTCGAAGCGTGACGGCGGCCCCGCCCAGGAGATATTTGTCCAATGGACAGAGCGGGACGAGAAGGCGTGGGACCGTGCGCTCCGAGAGGGGGAGGGCTCGGTGCTCACCGCGCTCCGACGCAGCCTGCCCGCGCGCCTCGCCGAAGCGCTCCTCGAGGATGTTCGGGTCGACGGCACGACGCCGCTCTCCCAGCTATCCCGCGATGAACGCCTCCGCGTTGTGGAAGCGCTAACTCACCACCGCCTCCCTTGGACCGGCGACGAGGGATACAAGCGCGCCGAGGTCACCGGCGGCGGGGTCGCGCTCAACGAGATCGATCCGCGCACGCTCGAAAGCCGGCTCCACCCTGGTCTTTACCTCTGTGGCGAGATCCTGGACGCGTTCGGCCCCATCGGCGGCTATAACTTCGCTTGGGCGTTCTCGACCGGCCGCGCCGCGGGCCTCGGGGCGGCACGGCCGCCGGGAGGCGACTCATGACCGCTCACGTCTTGAGCATCCAGACGCCCCACGTAACTCGCCCAGCTTTCTGGTCCGTCAATGGACGGCCCGTCATCTTGAGGGTCAGCTTGACCTGGCCGTGGTGGTAGCCCTCGTGCCAGATCATGTGCTGAAGGAAAAGGATCGGGTGGTCGTAGTGCAGGATCATTGCCTGACCTGCTCGCCCACCCACTCCTTCTCGGGTAGCTCTCTGGCGAACTCAGGGGCATCCCCCGAGATGAACACCAGTCGCACAGAGATCTCGGCCACGAACGCCGCGACGTGCTCCGCGTGATCGGGCGGAATCTTTGCAAAGACGCCCGAGAGCGTCGCGTCATGCGGGACCTTGGAATAGAATCCTCACCTCGCCGGCGTAGGCACCAGCCTTGCACCTTCGTGCGCCTCGCGCGCTAACCTTGCGAGGCAAATAAAGTGGAGCAGCATTGATACCGGCACCGCGAAGGTCGGTACCAGGATCATCGGATACACGCCCATCGCGGCGGCTGCCGGAACCCGCGAGGCACTCAAGAGGCTAGCGAGAAACCCGGTCCCCATCCCCACCGCTACGAACAGATCGAGCACCCCAACCACGTTCCAAGAAATGGCGATCGGACGCGCGCCCGGGACACTCCGCGCGAGCGCCAGCGCTACGAGTGGCGCCGCGAGGCCGATCGCAACGTCCCCCCATCCGGCCGGCAGCGCGAAGTGCGCCGGGAGCTGTCCCTGGATAAGGAGGATCACGAAAACCACCCCGATGGCCCTGTATACCTGCACTCCGTGCAGGGTCGGTAGGGGCACGGCCGAGATCACGCGACGCAGCGACGAGGAGCGCCAGATGGCCAGAAGGGCGAACGCCATTGGCACCGCGTCGAGGATCGGGATGATGGGCGTGAGCAAGAAAGGGTCCCGATGAAGTATTGACGCAGGTCGTGGGGCGAGCAGCAGAGCCGCCCCAAACCACGCGCCGAGGAAGAGTCCGGAGCCCGTCCGGACCGCGCGCTGGGAGGCAGACGAAAGGTCGCTCCGCCCCGTCGCGGAGGAGACGATTCTCCACACGATAACGGCGACCGCGAGGTTCGTCGCGATCACGACGAAGGTGATGTACCAAGGAATGGTGGGAATCATGGCTGCGCTCCTTTCATGTGTAGATACAACTGTTGCGGGCAAAAAAACACTCTGCCCTCTAGATTCCGGCCCCGCGCCGGGCGCGCGTGACTGTCGGCCTTGTCCGCGGCGCCCCAGCGATCACCGCCATCTCCCCGAGCATGGCCTTCAGGCGCTTTTCACCCACCCGTGCGCTCAGCTCCGCCTGGGCGCGCTCCCAAGCCGGCGTCGACCTTTCGAACACCTTTCTGCCGGCCGAGGTGATTCGCCAGTACCGCTCACGCCGATCGCTGCCCGTCGAGCACTCAAGCCACCCCTCGTTCTCGAGAGGCCGCAATGTCCGGCTCAGCGTCGTGATATCCAGGGCGAGAAATTCGCCCAGCTGCCCCTGCGTCATCTCTCCTGCCAAACGCATGACCTGGAGCAGCGTGAACTGGGCAGTGTTTAGCCCAAGCGGCCGAAGCTCCCGGTCATACGCCTGCGTAATGGCGCGGCTGGCACGACGCAAGCTCGCGCACGCACAAGGGAGAACCGGGAGCCCCTTCATCCGTTCCATCTCTTCCATACCTCCAGTATATGCAGATGCAACTATCAGGTGAAGGGATTCCTATAATGGGGTACCAGAGGGTCGGGAACGACAAACTACGGGGCTCGGGCGCTGACCACCGGCACGAACCACACGGCGTAGCCGCGCGGGTCGCGGATGTTGGCGATCATCTGGTCGAAGTACGCCTTCGCCTCCTCCCGCTTGAACCGGGTGAACTCGGCGACCACCTCCACGTAGCCGTCCCGCCACGCCTCTATGATCGCGGCGAACGTCTCGCGCGGCACGCGGATCGTGTCGACCACGACGTAATCGATCGAAATATCTTTAAGTCCCAGATCCATGAGAATCCCGAACACGTGGCGCCCGATAAATAGATCCGTCTCGGTCGCCTCGCCGAATCGCGCCGGCGCCTCGTGCCAGAAATCGCGCGGATCCAACTTCCGGCGCTCGAAGTGGAGCATCCCGTAGTCCTCGGGAATCAGGTGCAGCCGGCCGCCGCGCTTGGTGACGCGCACCTGCTCCGCGAGCACACGGTCGGGATGCGGGATCGAATGCAGCACGTGGCGGCTGACCGTCAGGTCGAACGCATGGTCGGGGGCGCGAAGCTCGTACGCGCTCTGATTCTCGAACCGCAGCCGGGGCGCCAGGCTCCCATAGCGCGCGCGTGCCCGCTCGAGGCTCTGGTCGAGGACGTCAACGCCGAGCACGTCCGCGCGCGGAAACATCTCGGCGAGGCGCGACGAACCCTCCCCCGTCCCGCAACCCACATCAAGAATGCGGACGTCATCCGGCAGCCCGTAGCGCCGGATCAGCTCGGACTCCTGCGGCCAGATGGCCCGCGCCTGCGCGTCGAGAGTACGCACCATCGACTCGTCGGCCATCTGCTTCGACTGGGGATTGAGGTCTGTCACGGCTCCCGGTTCTCCATCACGCAGTGCCACTCGTGCCCCCCGCTCACACCGCGACGCCCGCGTGCGCCTTCTTGAGGACCGCGATCTGGCCCGCGTGATAGAGCATGTGCTGCAGCTCGCCGATGACCAGCGCGTACCACGTGTCTTCCACGTTCGGCCGCTTCTCCAGAAGCTTCTCCGCGGGGAATCGGTTCACCGTCGCCACCAGCGCGCCTCCGGTCTCGTACAGCCGCGCCACCGCCGCCTCCCATTCCGCCTCGTCCTTGAGCTTCGGAGGCGGCCAGTCCTGCGCTTCCGTCACCTCGGGTGCTTCGCCCCCCAGCCTGCGCCTGACGACCTCGTGCCAGGTCGTCGCGTGCAGCACCACCTCGGCGATGCTGTGTGCTTCCGGAATCGGGCGGTGAAGGGCCACCTCGCGCGTGACGCCGTCGAGCGTCTCGCGCCACGACGGCCCGTGCCAGGCGTCCCCGTTCAGCGCGCGGTTCATTTGGTCTCCCAGCCTCTGGCTCTCGTTCATTTCTCGCCCCCCTCTCGCAATCACTTCAGAGTCACTTGGTACGTTAGCAAGTGCTTGATCTTGCCGTTTCGCATGGTGAACGCGTCGGAGAACACCGCATCGAGAATGCCGCCCTCCAGTCGCCCCACCTGGACCGCGCCCTCGGCGATCACCACATCGTTCTCCTCGGTCATCCGCTTGATCGCTATGGTCGGCTTGCCGACGAACGCGGGGTTCTCGATCTCCTTATCGATCGCTTCCTTCCCGACCAAGTGGAACGCGCCGGGCATCTCCCACACGATATCGTCCGTCATGCACGACAAGATTTGAGCGTGATCGCCCTTCCTGAAGCCGTCCATGTACTTTTCCACGGTCTTCTTGTTTTCCGTCACGTCTGCGCCCCTACCGCGTGAAGATCGCCCGGGCGGCCGCCGGCACTCACTTGCTTGCCCAGACCGTCGACCATCCCCATGGCCGCGATCCCGACTGCCAAGTGGAGAACGCGGATTACCCAATGAAATTGCCCAGGAAATAGATTCGCCTGGGTCATCCCGAACACGAGCATGATCGGACCCCACAGGATGGCGAGCGCAACGAAGCCCGGATTCGCCCCCGCCCGCGCGGCGAGGATGGCCTGCGTCAGGAGCGTCAGCACCAATAGCGAGCCAAGCAGCATATGAAGTGGAATGAGCTGCAAGGCACGCCCGGTCCAGAAGAGGATGCCGAGCACGAGCAGTATGAGACCGGTGGTCCTGCCCACGACCTGAAGGATGGAAGCTGCCGATTTCATGGGTGCCTCCTTTCTATAGCGTCCGGCCGAAATGCGCAACGACCTCTGCTACGGCCGCGGCGACGGTCTCGGGATCATCGTAGAAGTGAAACTGCGTTCCCGCCATCCACTTGATTTCCGGCGCCACCGGCATCGCGGCAGCGTACCGGCGGACCCCGTCGGGGATCGCGCCCTGCTCCGAGTGCACGAGCAGCGTCGGCTTGCGAAGACGCGGCGCACTGGCGATCGCGTTATAGCCCAGCCACTCGGGCCATGATGCCACCGCGTACCTGTTTCCCCACTGCGGTATGCCGCCGCGGAGTGGGTTCAAGTAATAGTCCAGGAATCCCGGATCGGGCCAGTACATTGCGGCCCGAGGGTCGGTGGTGCTTGCCGCGGGCACGGTGTCCAGAATTCCGTCGCGCATGTACCGCTCGGCGGCCCTCCGGCCGACCGTCGTGAGTGCCGCCGCGCCCTTCCCGCCGTATACCTCTCGGCCGCCGTAGACGGACTCGGCTAGCTCAGCATCGTGAAGCCATGGGGCCACCAGGGCGATTGCCCGCACTCGTTCATCGGAGGCAGCTTCCTCGGCGGCATAGCCGGCGCTCGCGCAGACGCCGAGCAAGCCAATGCGGCCGCCATCCACGAGGTTGCTTGAAGCAAGGAAATCAACGGCGCTCCGGATGTCCTCCACCTTCTTCTTGGGCGACTCGAAATGACGGGGCTCGCCCTCGCTCTCCCCGTAGCCTCGGAAATCGAACGTCAGGGCCGCGTACCCGGCCGCCGCGAGGCGCTCAGCGTAAACAGCCGGCATCTGCTCCTTGACCGTTGTCCACGATCCAGTCACGACAATTGCCGGCAGACGAGAGTCACCCTCGCGGGGCCGGTAGAGAAGGCCCGTCAGCTCATCCCCCCGGCTCTTGAAACTTACGTGGTCGACACTATACGGAGGCGTGGGGCGGCCAGGCAGCCCCGCACGCGCCTTCGCCTCATCAAGGAGCCTTGCGTTCCCGGTGGACTCGCCCGGAGTCATGCGCATCCGGGTCACCTTCCATGAGCCGCCGAATTGCATGAGCTCGTAGTCGTATCGTCCGTTTAGAACCCATTCGTCGCCACCGGCGACCCGATCCATCCGATGGGATGCTCGAAACGTCGCCGACACCCGGGCCGACTCCTGCTCCTTTCGAACACCATCGATCAGGACCGAATGCTCCGTTTGGTCGAATTCCGAGAGGAGCGGCTTCCAGCGCGCCACGATCTCCTCGGGGGTCAAGAGCTCCGGCGTTCCGTAGTCGAGCACGACGCGAGGGGCGAAGCTCTCCCGCATGGCGCCCCAGTTTCGCTTGTCCGCCTCCTGCGTGATTCTTTGGGCTACTTGAAGGACCGTCGATACGTCCTGCACCGGCCTCGAGTCAACATTCGTGTTCATAATCATTTTCGTCGCTCCGGTTGTGGTTCACCGATCCATGGGTGCTTCCGCCCCACACCGTTTCCCTACGCGGCTTCAGACGCCTCGCCCGCAACCGCCACCTCAGGTACCTCCTCACGCGCGGCCGCCCGCGCGTGCGCTCCCGCGACGAGCATGTAGACCGCCGGCACGACGAAGAGCGTGAAGAACGTGCCGATCACCATGCCGCTCACGAGCGTGATGCCGATGCTGTTCCGTGCGCCGGCCCCCGGCCCGTGTGCGAACACCAAGGGTAGATGACCGAATACCGTCGCCGCGGTCGTCATCAAGATCGGCCGCAGCCGGGTCCCCGCGGCATCGATGACCGCCGCCAATTTCTCCACACCGGTCTCGCGAAGGTGATTCGCGAACTGGACGATGAGGATCCCGTTCTTCGCGACCAGCCCGACCAGCGTGATGAGGCCGACCTGGCTATAGATGTTCATCGTCGTGAAGCCGAGGAACGAGAAGAGCAGTGCGCCGCTGATGGCGAGCGGAGCCGAGCCCGCAAGGATGACGAAGGGATCGCGGAAGCTCTCGAACTGGGCCGCGAGCACCAGGAAGATCAGGACCGCGGAGAGCAGGAAGATGCCGAGGAACCGGCTGCCTTCCGTGCGGAGCTGGCGGGACTCGCCCGCGTAGTCGACCGTGAAGCCCTGGGGCAGTATCGACTTGGCCTCGCTTTCCAATACTTGAAGCGCCTGGTCCAGCGACACCCCCGGCGGGACGACGCCTTGGATCCGCACGGCGTTGAGCTGCTGGAACCGCTTCAGCTCCCGCGGCTCCGTCGTGGTCTCGAGGGTCGCGAAGGTCGAGAGCGGCACGAGCCGGCCGCCGGTCCCGGTGACGTAGATGTCCTTGAGCTGGTCGGTCGTCAGGCGCTCGCTCCGCTTTACTTGGGGAATCACCTTGTAGCTCCGACCCTGGATGCTGAATCGATTGACGTAGTTTCCGCCGAGAAGCGTCGAGAGGTCCTTGCCCGCCTCGCTCATCTCGACCCCCTGGGAGCGGACCTTGTCGCGGTTGAACACGACCCTCGCCTGGGGCTGGTCGAATTTGAGATCCGCGTCGGCGAACATGAACATGCCGCTCGCGAACGCCTTTCCGACGAGCTTGTTGGCGAACTCCACGAGCTGCTCCGGCTCGGCCGTCGAGGCGACCACGAAATCGACCGGGAAATCGCCGCCCCCGGGCAGTGCCGGCGGGATCAAGGAGATGACCCGGATTCCCGGAATCTTCGAGAGACCCATCGAGGCCTCGACCTGGAGCTGCTGGGCCGTCTTCTTCCGATCGCTCCAGGGCTTGGTGACCATGCCCCCGAAGCCGCCGGTCGGGAAAGCCAGCTGGAACGTGTTCTTGTACTCGGGGAACTTACGATAGACGCCCTCGACCTGCGCCGAGTAGAGCTTGGTCTGGTCGAGCGTCGAGTTCGGCGCGGCCTGAATGATTCCAAAGACCACGCTCTGGTCCTCGCTCGGCGCCAGCTCGTGCATCGAGAACATGTAGAAGGGGATGATCAACGCGACGACGACCGCCCATGCGACATAGACCGCGGGCCTGTACTCGAGCGTCCGGGTGAGTGCCCCCTTGTAGGCCTCCCGCACGCCGTCGAAGCGCCGGTTGATCCACCCCGCGAAGCCGCGCTCATTGTCGCCGGCGCGGAGCAGCTTCGATCCCAGCATCGGGGAGAGCGTCAGGGCCACGATCCCTGAAATGATGACCGCCCCCGCGAGCGTGAACGCGAACTCGCGGAACAGCGACCCCGTGAGACCGCCCTGGATCGCGACGGGGGTATAGACCGCCGCCAGCGTGAGCGTCATGGCGATGATCGGGCCGATCAGCTCGCGCGCCGCTTCGATCGCCGCTCGGAACGGCGTCACGCCCATGCGCAAATGTCGCTCCACGTTCTCGACCATCACGATCGCGTCGTCGACCACGAGCCCCACCGAGAGCACGATCGCGAGCAGGGTGAGCAGGTTGATCGTGAACCCGGCCACCATCATCATGAAGACCGCGCCGATCAGCGAGATCGGAATCGCGACGACCGGGATGATCACGGCGCGCACCGACCCTAGGAAGAGGAAGATGACGAGAATCACGATGAGCAGCGTCTCCGTGAGGGTCTTCAAGACCTCGCGGATGGCGCTCTCGATGTACTCGGTCGAGTCGTAGGGGACCCCGGCCTTCATTCCGACCGGCAGCTGCGCCTCGATGGCGGGCAACGCCGCACGGACGCGCCCGATCACCTCGAGCGTGTTGGCTGTGGGGAGCACCCAGATTCCCATGAAGACCGCGCCCTGGCCGTCGAAGCGGACGTCCTGCTCGTAGTTCTCGGCGCCCAGCACGACATCGGCGATGTCGCCGAGGCGAACGACGGTGCCCTTGTCCTGCTTCACGACCAAGCGGCGGAACTCGTCGGCCGTCTTGAGGTCGGTGTTCGCGACCAGGTTCACCGAGACCATCGACCCTTTCGTCTGGCCCAGCGTGGAGAGATAGTTGTTGTCGGCCAGCGCGTCGTGCACCTGCGACGCCGAGATGCCCATCGCCGCCATCTTCTCGGGCTTCAGCCACACGCGCATCGCGAAGGTGCGGCCGCCGAGGATGTCCGCGCGCTGCACGCCGTCGATCGCGCTCAGCTTTGGCTGCACGACCCGCATCAGGTAGTCGGTGATCTGGTTCTGGTCGAGATCCTTGGAAGAGAAGCCGAGGTACATCGCCGCGAACCGGTTGTCCGCGGTCGCCAGCTCGATGACCGGCGCCTGTGCCTCCGGCGGCAGGTCGTTCCGCACCTGCGCCACCTTGGCCTGGACCTGGGTGAGCGCCGCGTTCGTGTCGTAGTTGAGCTTCAGGTGCACGGTGATCGTGCTCACGCCCTGGGCGCTTGACGACTCGATGTAGTCGATGCCGTCGGCGCTCGCGATCACCCGCTCCAGCGGCGTCGTGATGAACCCGCGCACCAGGTCGGCGTTCGCGCCGACGTAGGTCGTCGTCACCGTGAGGATCGCGATGTCGCTCCGCGGATACTGCCGGACGCTGAGCGATCGGATCGACTGGAGCCCGGCGATCAGGATGACCAGGCTCACGACCATCGCGAGAACTGGTCGCCGGATGAATAGATCGGTGAATTTCATCAGCTGTCCTCCGGCTTCGGCGCGGGATTGTTACCCGGCCGGATCTGGTTGTTCACGAGGACGGACGCTCCGTTTCGAAGCTTGAAGACGCCCGAGGTCACGACTTCCTCCCCCGCCTTCAATCCGGATACGATCGCGACCTGGTCGCCCCGGTTTCCGCCCAGCTTCACGAAGCGCTGCTCGACGCCGCGGTACGACTTGCCGTTTGGACCCTTGAGGTCGGTCACGACGAAGATCGAGTTCCCGTACGGCGCGTAGCTGACGGCCGTGGCCGGGAAGCCTCCCGTCCGGATTCCGGAATATCGCCTGGATCTGGACGTTTCGGGTCGCCTCGTCGACCACCGAATTGATGGCGGTGACCTTGCCCGACGGGATGACCGCGAGGCTCTCCGCCGCCACCATCACCGACGCGCCCACCTTCAAATCGCCCAGCTCCTGCTGCGGCACGGAGAAGTTAACGTAGACCGGATCCAGCGACTGGAGCGGCACGACCGGATCGCCGCCCTTCAAGTACTGGCCCAGGTTGATCTGGCGAATGCCCAGGACCCCGGTGAACGGCGCCCGGATCTGTTTCCGGTCGATGATCGCGCGGATCTCGCTCGCGCGGGCTTCTGCCGATTTGAACTCGGCCGAGGACCGATCGAACTCCGCCTGCGAGGCAACCTCCTTCTCGAGCAGGTGGCTGATGCGCTCGAGGTTGAGTCGGGCGAGCTCACGCTGTGCGTCCGCGGCGGCCAGCTGCGCTTGCTCCTGGCTCACGTCGAGACTCACCAGCACCTCTCCCGCCTGCACGCTCCTGCCGGATTCGAACGCGATCTTCTCGACGATGCCGGGCAGGTCCGCGCTCACCGTGACGCCTTGAACCGCGGCGACACTACCGATGACGCTGGTGGTCGCCGGCCATTGTTCCTGACGCGCGGCGATCGTGGTAACCGCCTCGGGAGGCGGCGACCAGGTCTGCGCCATGGCCGCATGGATCTGCTGGAACTTCACGAAACCCAGGCCGGCGACGAGCACGGCCAACGCTGAGACCACGATAATCATTCGCTTGTTCATGATTTCCTCCCTATCGCCTTGTTCCGTTGACGTTGATGCCGCGTTCTTCGATCAACGACCCGGTGGCGCGCCCCATTTCCGCGCGCGCCATCCGGTAGTCGGTAAGAGCCGAGATCTCATCGAGCCGGGCTCGGGACAGATCGTTCTGGCGCGTCAGCACCAGGAAATTCGTGGAGAGGCCGGTCTCGTACCGGTCCTTTTCAGCGGAGAGCTGAACCTCGGCCGCCTCGCGCCCCGCGCGGGACGACTCGATCCTTTGACCCGCGGTCTCCAGCGCGGACGCGGCGTCGAGGACCTCCGCGCGGATCGCCTTCCGCACGCGCACCAAGTCCGCCTCGGCCTGCCGCTCGACGTGGCGGGCGATGTCGGCCTCCGCGCGCGCCGTGCGGTTCCGTATCGGAAGGCTCAGTACCAGCGCCACCCGGGCCGCGTCGAAGTCGCCGTCGCCGAGCGATTGGAACGACTGCGCGAGGGCCCCGTCGAGATTCGAGGGGAGCGGGCCGGCCGGACCCGCAGGGTTCCGCGAGCCCGCGAGCCCAAAGCGGTCGTACGAAGCGACCGCGTCGAGCGCCGGCCAAACCCCGCTGCGCGCGAACGACGTCTCGGCGTGACGGCGCTCCACGACGGCCCGCGCCGCGCCCAGCTCCGGCCGCGCCGCGAGCGCGCGCTGCAACGATGCCGCGACGTCGACCGGGGTCACCTCGACCGCAGCGCTGTCGGCGGGAGCGATCTCGGAGAGCCACATCGACTCGTCGGTATCCTCGAGGATCAGGAGCTTGAGGTCGTTCTCGGCGCGGGCGGTCGTTTCGCGCGCGGCCAAGAGCTCGCTCCGCCGACGCTCCAGCTCCGCGCGCGGCTGAGCCACCTCGGTTCCAGGCACCGCGCCCGTCTGCACGCGCGTGCGCGTCTCATTCAATTGCTCCTCCGCGAGGCGCACCGCTTCCTCGCGAACGCCTACGCCGAGCCGGGCGGCGGTGAGGGCCCAGTAGGCCTGCTCCACCGCCGCGACCGTTTCCGTCAGCGTGCGCCGAAGGGACGCGTCGGCTTGCCGACGACCCGCCTTCGCGACACGCACAGAGAGTCGCGCCCCGTCGATCGCCCGATCGCGCAGAAGGGGCTGCCTCAACTCGACGCCGACCCGGGTGCTGTAGGCCGGGGAGAGCCGCGCAAAGCTTCCCTCGGTCTTATCCCGCGCGGCCCGCCCCCGCAGGGATAGCGCGCCGCCGGTGGGAAGGAGCTGGTGAAGCGTGACGCCGCCCTCAGCCGTGCTGGCCTCGGGGGCGATCTGGTTGGGCAGGGTGCCCGAGAACGAAGAGTTCAATGGCTCGTTCGACCTCGACCATCCTCCGTCCAGCTCCGCCACCGGATCGTAGGCGCCGCTCGCGCTGCTCACGGCCGCCTTGGCCGCGGCGAACGACTCGCGCTCGATCAGGAGCCCCTCGTTCTTCTGCAGAGCCAGGTTGATCGCCTCGTCCAGGGTCATGCGGTGCTCGGCGCCGAACGCGGGGGCCGCCGACAAGGCGAACGCCATCAGTAGCGGCGCCAGCGCGACGATTCGTTTCGACTTCCCAAGATTCATTCTTCACCTCGCTTCCGTAGTTCGATCTTCTGGAGGCGCTCGTCGATGGCTCGTGCGAAACGCTCCAGCTTTTGAGGATCGAGGCAGGCGAGCGACGCCAGCTCGAAGGACGTCAGCTCGATGCCGCGTTCGGCCAGCTCTTTCAGAGCGGCCGTTGGGTTCATCTTGAATCGGCGACGCAATCCTTCGTCTGTCGCCAAGACACCGATGATTCGTTCGACATGTAGTTGGCTCATTTGCATCTCCTCTCGCGTAACGCCTATCTCAAGAGACGTGCCAAGTCGTGAGGCGTCGGCGAAAGAGCGTGATTCCCATGTGCGCGTGGAGCTTGACGTCACGCGCGTAAGTCGAACGAGACGGACGGGCTTCGACGTGTATGTAGATAAATCGACAGAACGTCGATTGGCGGGCGGGACCGACCGCTTCCTCCAGATCACGCGGGGGACCGAGCGTTTCGACCCGAAACGGGCGACGCCGGGCTTTTTGGGCCCGGCGTCTGAGGGGGGTATGGGCGGGACTGTGTTGCGGGGTGCTCGAGGAAACTAGAACCGATACAGGAGACCTACGGTGCCGCGCTCCATCCAGATATTGTCCGCGCCCTTGGAAGTCGAGAGCCCGGTGGAGTTGTTGGACGGGAACGCGACCAGCTCACGTACATCGGCGCGCACGCCCCAGCGGTCATTCAGTCCATAGGACACGCCTCCGCCGAAGTTGATCGCGAACGCGGTCTCGGACTTCGAGAGCTGAGGGACCCGATCTGGATCGGTGTTCGACAGGAACGTGACCGCGCCCGCTCCGGCCGCCAGGTACGGCGTCAAATTGGATACCGGGAAATCGGCGCGCAGATTGGCCTGGTACGCGAGAATATCGGCAGACTTCTTGTCCTGGGACACACCCGATCCAAGATCGACGCTCTGCTTGACCGGGATCAGCCACGTGAACTCTCCTTCAGCGGCCAACCTCGACGTCATGCGGTACGACACGGTCGCGACAGCCGGGACGTTGACGAAGTGGTCCGGCAACGAGGTGTCATTCTTGTTCAGAGCCTGGACCCCGCCCATGAGCGAGAGCTCGGCCCGGGACTCCCCCGCCGCGGCGGACGAAACGGCGCCGGCGACGAGGAACGCGGCAACTGCTACGGCACTGGCGAAACGGATGCTCCCTTTACTGGTCTTCATGGCATTCCTCCCCAGAGGGGTTTGCGGCGGCGCGGCGCCGGGGCGCCGTTTGCGTCGGGCGGGCCGCCCGCCGCTTCCTCTGGTCATGCGTTACATCAAGCAACATGCCAATGGAGCGATCGGGACGCGAGTCGGCCGATACTCTTTGCGCTCGTGGAAGTTGTGCTGCTTAAGACGAGGCGGTGAAGTTTCGGGGAGGTTTCTTGGAGTTGCCGAGAGATCAGCAGGCTGTCGATTTCTCGGCAACCGCCGAGCAACGCAGCTACTGAACTCCGTACTTCTCGATGCGGGAATAGAGCTGGGCGCGTGTCAACCCCAGTAGACGGGCGGCCCTGGACTTGTTGCCCTTGGCCTGACCCAGAGCCTTCTCCACCAGGTCGCGCTCCACGTCCTCGAGGTTCATGCCGTCCGAAGGGATCCCGCCGTCCGAGATACTGCTGATCTTCACGGGCCTCCCACCATCCGACACCGGCGAGGCAAGGACCCTCAACGCTCCGTATGTCGGGCGAGACACTGCGGCCGGAAGATGGTCGCGCGTGATGAGACCACCGTCGGACATCAAGATCGCCCGCTCGATCGCGTTCCGGAGCTCGCGAACGTTTCCGGGCCAGCGGTAGCCCAGCAACCAACCGCGAGCATCCTTCGAGATTCCCGCCGCGGGCCGTCCCATCGTCCTGCCCAGGTCCTCGAGGAACGCCTCGGCGAGAGGCAAGATATCCTCGGAGCGTTCCCGGAGCGGCGCGATGTGGATCTGGAACACGTTCAGGCGGTAGTAGAGGTCCTCCCGGAACGTTTGATTCGCGATGGCCGCCGTCAGATCGCGGTTCGTGGCCGCGATCACCCGCACGTCGGCCTTCAACGTGCGGGACCCACCCACGCGCTGGAACTCACGCTGCTCCAACACGCGAAGGAACTTCGCCTGCACGATCGGGCTCATCTCGGCGATTTCATCGAGGAACAACGTTCCCCCCGCCGCCTGCTCCATCCGTCCGATCTTCGTGGCGATCGCCCCGGTGAACGCTCCCTTCTCGTGACCGAACAACTCGGACTCGAGCAGGGTCTCGGGGAGCGCCGCGCAGTTGATCGCGACGAACGGCTTGCCCGAACGCGGCGAGCCTTGGTGGATGAGGCTCGAGATCACTTCCTTGCCGGTCCCGGACTCGCCGGTGATGAGCACGGTGGTTTCCGAGGCCGTCACCCGCTGGGCTGCCCTCAATGTTTCCTTCCATGAAGGCGATATCCCAATGACGCGGCCGCCTCCGCGGGACTCCAGCTCTCGCGCGAGTGTTTCGACCGTGGCTTCGAGCCGCTCCGCCCGCTCCCGCGCTTCCGCGGCGACCCGGGCTTCATCCGAGAGCCGCAGGTGGGACAGCATCAAGGCGACGCGGTCCGCGAGACGGATCGCGACCTCGGTGTCCTCCCAGGTGTAACGCGACGGCTCGCGATGGAAGAAGCTGAGGCCGCCTTGGACCTGCCCTGAAATCCAGACCGGGACCCGGAGCCAAGACCGCATGCCCGAGGAGATAATGAGGCGATGGCGCTCCGTGTCGGGCGGGATCTCGGCCGGGATGTCTTTGATGATCTCGGACGCATTTCGCCGCGCGAGCTCGGCGTCGGTAAGAGGGACTGCCGCCGTCGGCGCCGGGTTGTCGGTCTTGCCCGCGATCGCGGAGATGCGGATCGTCTTCGCGCCCATGTCCAATTCGGTCAGGCACATCATGTCATGCGGCAGGATGGCCTTCATGCCGTCGGAAAGCGGCTCGAATACCTCGCGCACGTCGAGCGACTGGGCCAGCATCCCCAGCAACGCCTCGATCCGGTCGAGCCGGTCCCTGCGACGCTGCTCGATATCCCAGAGCTTCCAGTGCTCGACCGCCGATCCAAGCAACGCCGCGATCGGCTTGAGAACCTCCTGGTGCTCGTCGGTGAACGCGTTCGTCGTTTGCGAGGACAGCCAGACGCCCCCGGCGAACGTGTTCCCGGCCCGGAACGGTTCCCACATGCCGGATCCCATTCCCCCTTCGAGCGCCGTCGCGTCTAGCGGAAATGAAGGATCGAGCTCCTTCCTGGCGTCGTTGATCCGAGGGGTGGGGCCCGCGTGCGGACGCATCCTCGGCGACCACATGGTCACCGGCATGGGATCGGAGCTTTTCGCGTCCGAGCATTTCGGCCCCGAGCACGTTCCATCCGGCTTTGGCTGCGTGAAGGTGACGGCGTGGAGGACCACGTGCGAGCCGTCGATGATCCGGACCACGCCCATCTTATAGAAGGGAATGACCCGCTGGACGGCTGTGCCCACGCGGTCGAAGACCTCGCGGAGCTCGATCGTCTCCGACGCGATCTCGGCGATCTCGGAGAGAACGCCGGTTACCAACTGAGCATCAATGGGAGCGGCTGTGAGGCCCATAGGTTCCCGTTCGCGGTTCGCGGTGACTTGGGTTGGTCCACGTTTGGACGCGGCCCAAGGCCCGGCGGATCGGACTAAATCTCCCCGACGCCAAAATTCGGAACATAAGGCTGACCGAGCCCTACCCCGATGTCTACTGGATTGACGTTCGGCGGGAGCCGGACCCCCCGAGGAACGAAAAGGTCCCGCCCTCTTGCATCTCCTGCGCCGCGCCCAGAATCGCGCCTAACGCGATGTGACACAACGCACTGCCCACGCTGACGCGTTTCACCCCGATGCTCGAGAGCTCGGAGAGGGACAACCCACTCTGCGGCATCACCAGGACATTCAAGGGTCGGTCCACGGATTTGACCACGCTCGCGATGTCGTCTTTCTTGGTGAGCCCGGGCGCGAAGAGAACGTCGGCGCCCGCTTCCTGATATGCCTGGAGGCGTGCGATGGTGTCCGCGAGATTCGCCCGACCGACCAGATAGTTGTCCGCCCGGGCGGTAAGAGTGAAAGGAAACGGGCGCGGCCGCGGCAATGCGCTCCGCCGCTCGCTTCTGCTCATAGACCGGGTCGCCCGCGCGCGTGGTGGCGTCTTCGATGGAGCATCCCACGAGTCCCACCTCGGCGGCGCGGCGGATGGTCTCGGCCACCTCCGCCGGATCGTCGCCATAGCCGTTCTCAAGATCTCCGGTGACGGGGAGGTCGGTGGCGGAGGCGATCGCGCCTACGAGGGCCATCATCCTGTCCCGCCCGATCGCGTGATCCCGTTCCCCGGCCAGGAGCGCAATCCCGGCGCTCGTCGTCGCCAGGGCCTCGAAGCCCAGATCAGCGAGGATGCGTGCCGTCCCCGCGTCGCCCGGATTCGGAACGATGAACGCGTGCCGCCGCTCGTGGAGCGCCCGGAATGTCTGCGCCTTCTCGAGCTGAGACCTCATTGGTTACATAGGCGCCCGGAACGAGGCGGGCCGAGATCGAAAGTCGATTCCATGCGTTGATGGCCGCCAGCGCGAGCGTCAGATCGCACAGTTCCTTCTCGCTGAATCGCGCTCGGACCTCCTCGTACAGCGAGTCGGGCACGTGTCCATCCGTGATCAGCGTCACCGCTTCGGTCCACGCGAGCGCCGCGCGCTCACGCTCCGTGTAGTAGGGGCACTCGCGCCAGGCATCGAGCGAGTAGAGGCGCTGCTCGCTCTCCCCGCGCGCACGCAGATCCTTCCAGTGCATGTCGAGGCAATAGGCACAGCCGTTGATCTGTGAGGCGCGAAGCCGAACCAGGTCGAGCAATGGAACCTCCAACCCGCACTTCGAGACGTACTGATCCAGCGCGTCCATGGAATCGTAAACGCCGGGAGCCACCTTGCCGTAATTGAGCCGGGATTTCATGAGTCCCTCCAGTCTTGTTTGTGTCCTGGCACATCCCTATGCCGTGAAAAGTCTCACCAGCACTTCACCCACATGATACTGAGATCCCTGGCCCGGCTGGGGGCCAAGACCAAGGTCTCTCGGTCAAAAAGCGAGTAGAATTGCGGAGCCGCAGTCCAAGTCAGCGAATGTCTCGCGCGTGAGGAGTGACCCAAATGGCCAAGGTGCTCTGTGTCCTGTACGACGACCCGGTCGGAGGGTATCCGACATCCTATGCTCTCGCCGATATCCCGAAGATCGACGGCTACCCCGGCGGCCAGACCGTCCCCACCCCGAAGCGAATCGATTTCAAGCCGGGCCAGCTCCTCGGGAGCGTCTCCGGCGAGCTCGGGCTGCGCAAGTTTGTGGAGTCGCAGGGCCACAAGCTGGTCGTCACCGCCGACAAGGACGGACCGAAATCCGCCTTCGAGCGCGAGCTGCCCGACGCGGAGATCGTCATCTCCCAGCCGTTCTGGCCCGCGTACCTGACCGCGGAGCGCTTCGCCAACGCGCCGAAGCTGAAGCTCGCGATCACCGCGGGCATCGGGTCGGATCACGTCGATCTGCAGGCGGCCATCGAGCGGGGGATCACCGTCGCCGAGGTCACCTACTGCAACAGCATCAGCGTGTCGGAGCACGTGGTCATGATGATCCTGGCGCTCGTGCGCAATTACATCCCGTCGTATCAGGTGGTCGTCGACGGCGGCTGGAATATCGCGGACTGCGTCGCCCGCTCCTACGATCTGGAAGGAATGGTGGTGGGCACCGTGGGCGCCGGGCGCATCGGCTCGGCGGTACTGCGCCGGCTCAAGCCGTTCGACGTGAAGCTCCACTACACCGATCGGCATCGGCTGCCGACAAGCGTCGAGCAGGAGCTGGGATTGACCTTCCATCCGAACGCCGACACGCTGGTGAAGGTCTGCGACGTGGTCACGATCAACACCCCGCTCCATCCGGAGACCGAGCATCTCTTCAACGACGCGCTCATCGCCCAGATGAAGCGCGGCGCCTATCTGGTGAATACCGCGCGAGGGAAGATCTGCGACCGCGACGCGATCGCGAGGGCGTTGAAGAGCGGGCAGCTCGCCGGGTACGCCGGCGACGTCTGGTTCCCGCAGCCTGCGCCGAAGGATCACCCCTGGCGGTCGATGCCGCACCACGGGATGACGCCGCACGTGTCCGGCACGAGCTTGTCGGCCCAGGCCCGCTACGCGGCGGGCGTGCGCGAGATTCTGGAATGCTGGTTCGAGGGGCGCCCGATCCGCGAGGAATACCTGATCGTTTCCGAGGGCGAGCTAGCCGGAGCGGGGGCGCATTCCTACAGCGCCGGAAACGCGACCGGGGGCTCGGAGGAAGCGGCGCGGTTCAAGAAGTAGGCGAGCCATTGGGTCATCCTGCTCATAGATAGCCGTGGGGGTAGAGCGTGTCGATTGAGATCATCGGCGCGATCAGTCGCGTGGAGACCATCGCGGTGGGGCGGGCGATTCGGGAGCGAGCGCGATTGGAGCGCGTCTACGGCCCCGGCCGCTGGCGGAAGCGTAAGGGGATCGCTCGAGTTAAGACGGGATACGGGACCATCCTCGCCGAAGTACACTGGTATGAGGCATCGGGGATTGGGCGGAAGGAATTCAAAATCAAACGTATCTTGAGCGAGTGACCATGGCAAAGCGGGAGAACGGGACTCAGTACGTCATTTGCATTTCGAATCGTGGATACAGGGCATCCTTGGTTGTGCGACGGATCTACCGCATGAAGCCGGATCCAAAGGCGATGAAGCACGGGCTCCTTCGGGTCGTTGACGAGTCTGGCGAGGACTATCTGTACCCAGAGAAGCTGTTTGTCACGATTGCACTTCCCCGGGGAGCGGGGCGCGCCTTCCGGGCGGCGAGCTAACCCGTCTGCGGCGCGCCCATCACCACCCGCAGTGATGCCGAGCACAACCGCTCTCGATTTTACGTCCCCCCTCCACGCTCTCGGCTACGCCTCATTTCGCCCGGGGCAGCTGGAGGCCCTGGAAGCCCTCTTCGAACATCGTCGCCTCCTGCTTGTCGCTCCGACTGGCGGTGGGAAGAGCCTCATCTACCAGCTTCCGGCCACGATGCTCGAGCGGACGTCGCTCGTCATCTCTCCCCTCATCGCGCTGATGCAGGACCAGGTCGCCGCTCTCACCGACCGCGGCGTGCCCGCGACCTACCTCGCGAGCACGCTCTCCGAGGAGGAGACCCGCGCGCGCCTTCGCGGCATCCGCGCGGGCGAGTACCGCCTGGTCTACGTAGCGCCGGAGCGGCTCCAGTACCCGGGGTTCCAGGAAATGGCCCGGGATCTCGATCCACCCCTCATCGCGGTCGACGAGGCGCACTGCATCAGCCACTGGGGGCACGATTTCCGGCGCGAGTACCTCGAGATCGGCGACTTCCTGAGTCGGTTTCCCGCCGCAATGGTCCTTGCCTGCACAGCCACGGCCACGCCGGCGGTGCGCGACGACATCGTCACGCAGCTAAGGCTCGGCCCGGACACGCCGCAGATCCTCCGCGGCTTCGCGCGCCCGAATCTCTCGCTGCGCGTTGGCAACGTGGCGTCGGCGGATGAGCTTCACGCGGGCATTGACCAGGCGCTGGCGGAGGCACTCGGCGGCCACGGCGCTCGCGACAACAAGCCAGGCGCCGTCATCATCTACTGCTTAAGCCGCGCTGACGCCGAGGCACAGGCCAGAAGGCTCCGCACGGCGGGTTGGGCCGCCGGCTGGTACCACGCGGGCCTCTCGGGCGAGCACCGCTCCGAAGTGCAACGCCGCTTCATGTCGGGCGCCCTGAACGTCGTGACCGCCACGAACGCATTCGGCATGGGGATCGACCGCGCCGATGTGCGCGCCGTGATTCATCTCTCGCCGCCCGACTCCGTCGAGGCGTACTACCAGGAAGTGGGGCGCGCGGGGCGCGACGGTCTCGACGCGTTTGGGCTGCTCCTCCTTCGCCTGGCGGACATCCCGCGGCGAAAATCGCTGATCGAGCGGAGCGCCCACGACAAGGGCGCGTCGGCCGAGTGGGTGGAGCACCGCTGGTCGATGTTCCGCGATCTCCTCCGCTGGGCCGAGGGCGGCACCTGCCGGCACGACGCCATCCTTCGCTACTTCGGCGATGAGGTGGAGACGCTGCACGGCTGCGGACGGTGCGATGTCTGCCTGGAGCTGGCGGAGGGCGACTTAGGCGATGCCGGATCGGCGGCGCGCGGCGAGGAAATCGCGATGGCGATGCTCTCGGCGGTGCGGCTGGTGGATCGGCGGCTGGGCTTCAAGGTGACGGTGAAGTTTCTTCGCGGGGAGAAGGACGACCGGCTGGCGCGATACGGGCTGGCCGGGCGTCGGGAGTTCGGGGCGCTGGCGAAGTACCCGGAGGAGTGGCTGAGCCTGGTGCTACAGCGCTGCGTCACAGCGGGGTGGGTCGATTTCACCGACGGCGAGTATCCGCTGCTGATGCTGACCGCCCAGGGAGCGGCGGTGCTAGAGGGGAAGCGGGCAGCGCGGTTGGTGCTGCCGCCGGCGAAAGCCCCCGGTAGTCGACCCGCGACGCGCCGGCAGCGGCGCGGCGCCGCCGGGCTCCCCGGTGCCCTCGCCGCCGCGGGGGCGGACAAACCCGCCGGCTACGCTACCCGTTTCGACGCGCTCCGTCGCTGGCGGCTGGAGCGCGCCCGCGCGGACTCCGTACCCGCCTTTGTCGTCGCCTCCGACCGCACGCTGGACGACATTGCCACACTCAATCCGTCCAACCTGGAGGAACTCCATCTCTGCTACGGCATCGGCTCGAGCAAGGTCGAGAAATACGGGCCGGAGGTCTTACAAGTTTTGCGCCACTTGGGGTAGATTGGCCCCGATGACACCTAAGCGAAGTGGCGAGACGCTTTTCCTTCCCGGCGGCCGGGGCGATCGGCCGTCGAAATTAAGTCCCGACCGGACCCTGCCGCCGCACCTCCAAGAGCAACTTCCCCGGCGGCTGCGAAATATCGCGCTCCTCTACTCGCTGGCGTTCTTCCTGTCGGAGTTCGCCCCCTCCATCGTGGCGGGGAAGCTTTCGCAGGAATACCAGGCGCTGTTCGACTGGCTCCCCGGCGTGGCGTCGATCCTGATCGGCATCGTGGTCGCGGCGCTCGCGTCCAGCCCGCGCGTGCCGTGGCAGGTGAAAATGAACGTCGGCCTCGTGTTCGAGGTCCTCGGCAGCTACGGCATCGCGCTCTCGATGTACCTCGGGGCCGAGCGGTTCGCGAGCACACCGATCGTCTTCTTCGCGCTCTCCCCATCGTGGGTCGCGATCTGGATGATCCTCTACTCGATCGTCGTTCCGGCACAGCCCGTGAGGGCGCTCTTCGCGCTGCTCGCCTCGGCGTCCGCGCCTGCCGTGGTCATGGCGTACTCGCTACATCACGCCGGGCTCTTTCACATTTTCACTCCGGAGACGTTCTTCCTCACCCACATCCTCCCCTACCTCACCTGCGTCCTTCTCGCATACGCGAGCGCCCGCATTATGGTCACGCTGGGCGCGGAGGTGTCTCGCGCGCGCGAGCTGGGCAGCTACAAGCTGATCGAGCGCCTCGGCCAGGGCGGCATGGGCGAGGTCTGGAGGGCGTCGCACCAGCTCCTGGCGCGAGAGGCGGCCA
>VBOZ01000037.1:0-8404 GCA_005893305.1 Candidatus Eisenbacteria bacterium
CTTCCCGGAATGGTATCGCAGCTACGCAGTGTATGACCCGCGGATCGATAACTCAGTCTTCTACAGCGCCGATTCGGTCTGGAAATACTCGGCGGTCGTGGGCGTCGGACTGCGCAAGAACACCATCTCGTCCAGAGCAGTGATGGTGCTCTTTGAGCGGATTGGGGCACGAGAGGCCGGCGCCCCGAGGGTGCCCGTCTACTGGCACTGAGGCAACTCGGGCCCGGCTCCTCACGACTTCTTCTCCTCCCGCTTCACCGCCTCCCACAACCGATCCAGCTCGGGAAGGCCGGCCGACTCAGGCGCCCGTCCTTCCGCCTTCAACATCGCCGTGACCCGGTCGAACCGGTTCCGAAACTTCTCCGTGGCGGCGCGAAGGTGAGCCTCGGGATCGGTCTTCACGAATCGGGCGAGGTTCACGACCGCGAATAACAGATCGCCGATCTCCTCGGCAACCTTGCGATCCTGCCCTTCCTGGATCGCTTCCTCGACCTCGGCCACCTCCTCACGGAGCTTGGCGAGAACGCCGCCGACATCGGCCCAGTCGAATCCGACCGCCGCCGCCTTCTCCTGGACGCGGTAGGCCCTCAAAAGCGCGGGGAGGCCCGTCGGGCTCTTCCCCAGCAGCGATTCGTGCCCCGCCTCCTGCTTTTTTCCCTCTTCCCACTGGCGGAGCACTCCCTGCGCGTCGAGGTCCTTCCGCTCGCCGAAGACGTGCGGGTGGCGCGCGATCATCTTCGCGATGTTGCCCCGTGCAATCGCTGCCGGGGCGGGCCCGCCCTCCTGTTCCAATCGAACAGCCAAGAACACCACCAAAAACAACAAGTCGCCTAGCTCCTCCGCGACCGCCGGCCGGTCGCCCGCCGCGATGGCGTCGGCGATCTCGTTGGCCTCCTCGACGGCGTAGGGGGAGAGGGTGCGGAGCGTCTGCTCGCGGTCCCAGGGACATCCGTCCGGCCCCGACAAGTGCCGGACCAGGTCGAGTAGGTCGGCCTGGGCCGCCGCGAAGTCGTCACGGCCTGAAGCCTTTGGATACGTAGGTTTAGCCTGGCTCATCCGCCGAGTGTAGTGGGGAACCGCCGCCCAAGTCCACGCGGGCGCCGCTTGCTTCGCCGCGAACCCTGTGGTACTCGTGGAGTAGGCAAGGCTAAGGCCGCCAACGATATGGAATTCCCCACCTGGGTTGAGGTCGATCTCGATCGCTTCCGCCGGAATCTAGGCGCCATCCGCGCCGCCGTCGGTGGGGGCCGCGGCATCCTGTTGGTGGTTAAGGCGGATGCCTACGGCCACGGCGCCGTGGAGATCGCACGCCACGCCGTCGAGTCCGGCGTGACCATGCTGGGGGTCGCGACGCTCCACGAGGGGATCGAGCTCCGCGCCTCCGGGATCACAGCGCCGGTCGTCATCCTAAGCCCGGCCCTTCTCTCCGAAATCGACGAGATCATCGAGCACCGGCTGACGCCCTGCGTCGGATCGCTCGAATTCGCGGATCTCCTCTCGCGGCGCGGCACCGCGCATCAGGTGCTCACGCGTTTCCACGTCGAGGTGGACACGGGAATGGGCCGAACCGGCGTCGGAGACGAGGACGCCGTGGCCTTCATCGAGCGCGTCGTCGGGATGCCCCACCTGGTTCTCGAGGGGGTGTTCACCCACTTCCCCCACGCCGATTCCGGGCGCACCGACGTCACGGAGGCTCAGCTCCGCCGCTTCTCCGAGATTCTCCACGCGCTCGCGCTGCGGAAGATCGAGGTGCCCCTGCGCCACGCGGCGAACAGCGCGGGCATGCTGAGCGTCGGGGACTCGATGCTCGACATGGTGCGCCCGGGGATCCTCGCGTACGGCTTCTATCCATCTGCCGAGGTCCCCCGCACGATCCCCGTTGAAGGGATCATGTCGTTCAAGACCCGAATTGTGGAGCTTCGCGACGTGCCTCCGGGGCGTTACATTAGCTACGGGCGCACCTACCAGACGTCGCGCTGGACGCGCGTGGGGGTGCTGCCGGTGGGCTACGGGCACGGATATCCCTGGCATCTCTCGAACCGCGGGCAGGTGTTGATTCGCGGCAAGCGAGCGCCCATCGTGGGGCGGGTCACCATGGACCTCACGATGGTCGACGCGACGGAGATCGAGGAAGCCGCGCTCGGCGACGAGGTCGTGCTCTGGGGCCAGCAGGGAAGGGCTCGGATCGGGCTCGACGAAGTCGCGGCGTGGGCGCAGACGATCCCGTACGATCTGCTCTGTAGCATGGGGAAGCGGGTGGTGCGCGTCTTCCTTCAGGAAGGGCAGCCGTCCAAGGTGTTGACGCTCATCGGTGAGCGTCAGGAAATCGAGGTCGCCGAACACGGGAGCGCCGGCGCGGCAGGGAAGCGGCGGCGGCGGAAGGTCCAATATCGAACCCGTGCCGGCTCCTCGGGGTGAGGAGGTCATGAGCGATCAAAATTTCGAAGTGGGGGATTGGGTGCGCCATCCGGAGTTCGGCGACGGGCTGATCCTGGAGGCGAAGGGCGGCGGCGAATCGGCCTCGGTCCTCGTCTCGTTCCCGGACAATTCGCGCCGCCGGCTGATGGTCAAGTTCGCTCGATTGAGCCGACTGGAGCCGCAACCGGGGCCGTCGTCCCGGAGCAAGCAGGAGGGGAAAGCTCGCGCCAAGCCAGGTAAGAAGCGCGCCGGGGGCAAATAGCGTGGCGGGGACCACTCCCGCCGCCGGACTTCTCGCGGCCGCGAAGGCTCTTCTGCCGCTCGCGGCGGCGCGCTACTCGAACTTCCCCGTCGGCGCGGTGATCGAGGATGACTCGGGGGGTGTCCACCCGGGCGTCAACGTCGAGAGCGTGAGCTACGGCCTGACCGTGTGCGCCGAACGATCCGCGCTGTTCGGCGCCCTCGCGCGCGGCGCCAGGGCATTCCGCCGCCTCGCGGTGGTTGCCGAGCGCCTGAAGCCGGTATTGCCCTGCGGCGCCTGCCGGCAGGTTCTCTTGGAATACGCGCCCGACCTCGTCATCGTGGTCGAAGGCGCGGACGGCCGTCCTGAGGAAATCGCCCTGCGCGATCTCCTTCCTCGCCCCTTCACGCGCCTCCAACCCGCGCCCTGATTCCGCGGCACCCGGATCGGCGATGAAAGAGCTAATCCAACGCAAGCGTGACGGCGCCGAGCTCTCGTCCGACGAGATCGAATATTGGATTCAGGGCGTGGCCGACGGGAGCGTTCCCGACTACCAGAGCGCCGCGCTCCTCATGGCCATCACGATCCGCGGGATGACCCGAGCCGAGACGATCGCGCTCACCGAGGCGATGCTCCATTCCGGGCGCACGCTGGATTGGTCCAAGCTGGGCCGCCCCACCGTCGACAAGCATTCGACCGGCGGCGTGGGGGACAAGGTCTCGCTCGCGCTGGCGCCCTGGGTCGCCGCGTGCGGCGCGGCGGTGCCGATGATCGCCGGGCGCGGCCTCGGGCACACCGGCGGCACGCTGGACAAGCTCGAGGCGATCCCGGGATTCCGGGTGAAGATCGATCCCGAGGCGTTCCAGTCCCAGCTCCAGAAGATCGGCGTCGTGATCGCCGGTCAGAGCGATGACCTGGCGCCCGCGGACCGCGAGCTCTACGCGCTCCGCGACGTGACGGCCACGGTCGAGTCGGTGCCTCTCATCGTGTCGAGCATCCTCAGCAAGAAGTTCGCTTCGGGGGCGGGCGCCGTCGTCTTCGACGTCAAGTGCGGCGGCGGCGCGTTCATGCGGAGCCGAGAGGAGGCGCTGGCCCTGGCCCGCGAGCTGGTCTCGACCGCGCGCGAGCTGGGCCGGAAGGCGCGGGCCCTCCTGACCGACATGGCGCAGCCGTTGGGCGACGCGATCGGAAATGCCAATGAGGCGGCGGAGGCGTTCGGCATGCTCCGAGGCGGCGCCCCTTCCGATCTCACCGAGCTGACGCGCGACCTCGGGACGGCGATGCTGGTCCTCTGCGGGGTGGCGCGCGAGCGGTTCGAGGGCGGGGCGCGAATGGATCGAGCGCTGGAATCGGGCGAAGCCCTCCGCCGGGCCGAGGCACTCGTCGAGGCACAGGGGGGCGACCCTCGGGTCGTGGCCGATCCGACGCTGCTTCCGCGCGCCGCGGTCGAGAGCCTCGCCCTCTCGCAGCGCTCGGGGTCCGTGACCGGGATCGACGCGCGGGCGCTCGGCGAGCTTTTGGTCGCCATGGGCGGCGGGCGCCGGCGCAAGGAGGACGCGATCGATCCCGCCGTGGGGATCCGCCTTCTACGGAAGATCGGGGACCGCGTGGAAGCCGGGGAGCCCGTGGCCGTCATCGAGGCGCACCGGGACGCCCCCGAGTGGGCCGACGCCGCGTTGCGTGCTTACGCGATCGGGGATGAGCCTCCTGCGCCGCGGCAGCTGGTCCTGGAGCAGATAATGGAGTGAGCCTGGGAGACGGCCGGGCTGGCCGCGCCCTCGCCGCTCCGGCCGCGCCCTCGCCGCTCCGGCCGCCCCTCCGCCTACAGCCTCAGCCGCTCCTCGGGAGGCGCCTCGCTGTCGGTCTTCTTGAAGTCGTAGGTCTCGGGCGCGGGCCGCTCGGTGCCCGTGTGGATGTTGCAGTAGCTCGTCGGCTGCATCCCCTCCTTGAATAGCTCCAGCTCCGTCTCGGGGCACGATGGATTGGCCAGGAGCCCCGTCTGGGCGCAGATGAGGACGCTGACCACGCCGCTCGGCACCGGGAATTCCTGAGGCGCCTTGCCCTTCGTAGCCGTGCCGATGACATCGACCCAGATCGGAAGCGCCGCTGCCGCGCCCGTCATCCCGGGCCCGATCTTCTGCTTCCGGTCGAATCCGACCCAGACTCCCGTCACGAGGCCGGGGACATACCCGACAAACCAGGCGTCGGAGTAGTCGTCCGTCGTCCCGGTCTTCCCCGCGGCGGGCACGCTGAGTCCCAGCGCGCGCGCGGAGGCGGCGGTGCCGTTCTCGACCACGCTCGAGAGCATGCTCGTCATCGTGAGCGCGGTCTCGGGGCTCAACGCTTCCTCGGCCGTGGGTCTCGCCTGCTCGAGTACCTTCCCGTTCTTGTCCTCGACGCGGAGCACGAACACGGGCGCCACGCGAATTCCCTGGTTCGCGAAGACCCCGTACGCCGACGTCAGCTCGAGGAGATTCACTTCCGACGTGCCGAGGGCCAGTGAGAGATCGCCGACGAGCTGAGTCCGGATCCCCATCCGCCTGGCATACGAAGTCACGAGAGTGGTGCCCAGCTTCTGCAGCAGCTTCGCGGCCGGGACATTGATCGAGTGGGCGAGGGCGGCTCGGAGCGTGACCGGGCCGCGGAATTGCTTGTCGTAGTTCTGCGGCGCCCATTCCTCTCCGTTTCCGGCGCGGAACGAGACCGGCGTGTCCAGGATGACGTCGGTCGGAGTGAAGCCGTTGTCGATCGCCGCGGCGTAGATGAACGGCTTGAATGCCGATCCGGGCTGACGGCTCGCCTGCACGGCCCGGTTGAAGTTCGAGTCGTTGAAATCGCGCCCGCCGATCAGGGCCCGGATCTGTCCATTCGAGGGATCGATGCTCACGACCGCGCCCTGGAGATACTCGGTCTGCATCTTCTCCTTCAGGCTCGCGACCTGCGCCTTGGCCGCGAGCGTGGCGCGCGTGCGCTTGTATTGATTCCGAGACTCGAGCGCCGTCAGCCGCCGCTCGAGCGATTCCTCGGCGGCGATCTGAAGGTCTATGTCGATCGACGTGTAGACGCGAAGGCCGCCTTCATAGATCTGATTCGATCCGTAGCGCTCGTCCAGGTACTGGCGGACCATCTCCATGAAATAGGGCGCGGAGCGAGTGTCGACCCGGGTCTTGGTCACGCCGAGCGGCGCCTCGCAGGCGGCCTCGTACTGCGCGCGGTTGAGATTCTTCGTCTGGAGCATTGCGGCGAGCACGAGGTTCCGGCGCTTGAGCGCCCTGTCGGGCTCCCTTCGCGGCGAGTAATCCCGCGGGTTTCGCGGAAGGCCGGCCAGGAGCGCGCACTCCGGAAGCGTCATCTCCTGCACGGGTTTTCCGAAGAACACCTTGGACGCGGCGTCGATCCCGTAGGCCCCTTCGCCGAAATAGATCTGGTTGAAGTACATCTCCAAGATCTCGTCCTTGGTGTACGTCTGCTCGATCCGGATGGCGAGGATCATCTCCTTGATCTTCCGGGTGACCGTCTTCTCGTGGGTGAGGAAGAGGTTTCGGGCGAGCTGCTGCGTGATCGTGCTGGCGCCCTGTTCCGGACGGCCCGCGATCACGTCGTTCACGAGCGCCCCCAAGACCCGCATCGGATCGATGCCCCAGTGGGTGTAGAAGCGGCGATCCTCGATGGCGAGGATCGCGTCGACCATGGCACGGGGTATCTGGCGCAGCGGGACAACCGAGCGGTTCTCTTTGTAGAACTCGTGGACGAGCTTTCCGTTGATGTCGTAGACGAGCGTTTTGACCGGGGGAGCGATCGTCTGGAGGCTGGCCGGAGACGGGAGATCCTTCTGGAGCCAATTCGCGACCCCAATGCCGACGCCGACCGTTCCGCACAGGATGATGATGATCGCGGGAACGGCGAACTGAGCAACGCCTCTCATGCTTGATCTCACGAAAATCCCTCTCTGGGAAAAGTGATCAACCCTGATCCTGACGCTAGGTACAGACCCAGGGGCGGTCAAGCCCCAATCTTGCTACACTACGCGACCCATGGCGTCCACGTCCCACACCGCCGAAATCGAACGCCAGCTCGCGGTGATCAAGTCCGGCGTCGAGGAGCTGATCCCCGAAGCCGAGCTCGTTCGAAAGCTCGAGCGATCGCTCGCCACGAAGAAGCCGCTTCGCGTGAAGCAGGGCTTCGATCCCACCGCGCCCGACATTCACCTCGGCCACACGATCGGCCTGCGCAAGCTTCGCCAATTCCAAGATCTCGGCCACCAGGTCGTGCTCATCGTCGGCGACTTCAGCGCGCTGGTCGGAGATCCGAGCGGACGATCTCAGACGCGTCCCCAACTGACCGAGGACGAGGTGAAGGCGAACGCCAAAACCTACCTCGATCAATTCTTCCGCGTCGTCGACAAGGCCCGCACGGAGGTTCGCTGGAACGGCGAATGGCTCCGCTCGATGACCTTCGCCGACGTTCTGCGCCTCGCATCCGAGATGACGATCGCCCGGATTCTCGAGCGCGACGATTTCGAAAAGCGCTACAAAGCCGGCGAGCCGATCGGCGTCCACGAGCTGCTCTATCCGCTCATGGTTGCCTACGATTCCGTCGTCATCAAAGCCGACGTGGAGATCGGCGCCACCGAGCAGAAGTACAACCTGCTCACCGGCCGCGATATCCAGACCGCCCACGGCGTCGAGCCGCAGGTGATCCTGACCCTCCCCGTCCTCGAGGGAACGGACGGGGTCCGACGCATGAGCAAGAGTATCGGCAACTACATAGGCGTGGCTGAGCACCCGAAAGAGATTTATGGCAAGGTCATGAGCCTTCCCGACGCGCTTATTGTTCGCTATCTCCGTCTGGTTACAGACGCTACGGCCAGCGAGGTCGAGGAAGCCGACCGGGCCCTCAATGACCCCAAAACGAACCCAATGTCCTGGAAAAAGGCTCTCGCAAGCCGGATTGTGCGCATGTACCACGGCCCCGACGCCGCGGAACGCGCCCAGGCGGACTTCGAGAAGCAGTTTTCGCGCCGGGAGGCCCCCTCCGAGATGCCCACCGTGAGCCTTTCGCCGGGTAAGTTTCGCGCGCGCGACCTGATGATGAAGGCCTTCCCGAATGAGTACACCGCTACCCAGGCCGGCTCCATGTTCAAGCAGGGCGCAGTCTTCGTAAATGGCGACCGGGTAACGGATTTGGCGGCCGAGATCGAATTGGGTGGTGGGGCCCAAGGGCTCAGGGAGGTCGTGTTCAAGGTGGGGCGCAAGTACGCGCGCGTGATCCCTGGCCCATGAGGGTGAGCTCGGCCCGCTAAGCCATTGAATTCGGGCGTGATCCGGCCACAGATTTCTTCCGCCCAGGGGTTGACATCGGGCCCCATCGCGGATATCGTTCCTTGTTGCGGCCGGTGAACGCGGTTACCTCAGTCTTCACCGACTGACTGCACGGCAAGCCCGCGTAGGATCTAGTTTTCGGGCCTCCTGTTCGCAGTGAAAAATTAACATTGACAGGCAGCTGGAACCCGCAGTACTTTGAAAGTTCGGCCCTAAAACGGCCAACTCGCGCAAGTCGCGCGCCCGTTCTTTGACAAACGAATAGCGCACGCTGTGTTGTGGAGCCCTAGAGGATCCCACCAGGCTCTCTAACTTTCGGGTTAGTGCGTCTGTGTGATCTCTTGTAAGAACGTCGGTTCCTGTGAAGGTACCGATTAATGTGTGTGTGATATATCCAACGGAGAGTTTGATCCTGGCTCAGAAC
>VBOZ01000037.1:8436-8965 GCA_005893305.1 Candidatus Eisenbacteria bacterium
AGTCGAACGCGAAAGGGTAGCAATACCCGAGTAAAGTGGCGAACGGGTGAGTAACGCGTAGGAAACCTGCCTTCGAGTGGGGGATAACATTCCTAACGGGGTGCTAATACCGCATGAAACTGCGGGATCGCATGGTTCTGCAGTCAAAGGTGGCCTCTGCTTGCAAGCTACCGCTCAAAGATGGTCCTGCGTCCCATTAGCTAGTTGGCGGGGTAATGGCCCACCAAGGCGACGATGGGTAGCCGATCTGAGAGGATGACCGGCCACACTGGGACTGAGATACGGCCCAGACTCCTACGGGAGGCAGCAGTCGAGAGGCTTCGGCAATGGGGGAAACCCTGACCGAGCGACGCCGCGTGGAGGATGAAGGCCTTTGGGTTGTAAACTCCTGTCATGTGGGAAGAAACGCCACCGTACTAATAGCACGGTGGTTTGACGGTACCACAAGAGGAAGCTCCGGCTAACTCCGTGCCAGCAGCCGCGGTAATACGGGGGGAGCAAACGTTGTTCGGAATCACTGGGCGTAAAG
>VBOZ01000038.1 GCA_005893305.1 Candidatus Eisenbacteria bacterium
TCCCGCATAGGAAGGGGCAGAACGCGCCCCACGACAACATGATGCTCCTCCCGGGCCGAATTGCCAAGCCCGTTTGAGCGGTCCCGACGCCCCAAATCGCTCTCCCGTCACGCCCCAAATCACGCCCCCTATGTCCCGACCAGCTTTCGAATCTTGGTGAGGATCCGTCCCGCCGCCTTCCCGTCGCCGTAGGGATTCCCCTTGGCCGTCATCGCGGCGTAGCGCTTGGGGTCCTCCAGCAGCTCGGCGGCCGCCGCGACGATCGCGTCGCGGTGCGGCCCGACGAGGCGCACGACCCCCGCTTCCACCGCTTCCGGCCGCTCGGTCTCGTCGCGAAGGACCAGGACCGGCTTTCGGAGCGACGGCGCCTCCTCCTGGATTCCGCCGGAATCGGTCAGGATCCCACCGGAATCGGTCAGGATGAGGTACGACGCTGCCATGAGGTCCGCGAACGCCTTGTACTCGATGGGGTCGATCAGATGAACGCCAGGCATACCGGCGAGCGCCTGCCGGACGGGGCGATCGACGTTCGGATTGCGATGCACTGGGTAGACGATGTCGACGTCGGCGAAGCGCGAAGCCAGATCGCGGAGCGCTCCGATCACTTCCAAAAGCGGCGCGCCGAAATTTTCCCGGCGGTGCGCGGTCACGAGCACGATCCGCTTCCCCCGATACGGAAGGACCGGCGCGCGCTTCGGCTCCACCTTCACCACGTCGAGCAGCGCGTCGATCACAGTGTTCCCGGTCACCGTGATGGCCCCGTCCGCGACGCCGTCGCGAAGCAGATTCTGCCGCGCGCGCTCGGTCGGCGCGAAGTGGTGGGCCGCGATGACGGACGTCATGCGCCGGTTTACCTCTTCGGGGTAGGGGTACTCGTTGTCCCAGGTCCGGAGCCCGGCCTCGACGTGCCCCACGGGCACGCGCGCGTAGAACGCCGCGAGCGAGGCGGCCATGGTCGTCGTCGTGTCGCCCTGCACGAGGAGAAGATCGGGCTTCTCGCGCTCGAGATAGGGCTGGAGCTCGGTCAGCGCGCGCGTCGTGATCTCGGTGAGGGTCTGTCCCTCCCGCATCAGGTCGAGGTCGTGATCGGGCCGGATCTCGAAGAGGGCGAGCACCTGGTCGAGCATCTCGCGGTGCTGGGCGGTGACGCAGACGAGGGAGCGGATCCCGCCCTCCTTCGCGAGGAGGCGGAGCACGGGAGCCATCTTGATTGCCTCCGGCCTGGTGCCGAAGACGGAGAGGACGGTCTTCCGGGGGTGATCGGGTGGGCTCACTGGGGCGAATACTACCGGGGCGAAGTCCCCGGCCCAAGCGCGAAGTCACTACGAGGCTTCTACGCGGCGGCCGTCTCCACGCGCCGCCGAGGCAGCGAGAAGGAGAAGGTGGAGCCTTCGCCCACCGACGACTCGACCCAAATCTTCCCGCCGTGCTGCTCGACGATTCCCTTCGAGATGACGAGGCCGAGCCCGGTGCCGCCGGCCTTGCGGGTCGTCGAGGAGTCGAGCTGGGCGAATCGCTGGAAGAGCCGGTTCAGGTCGCGCTGGGCGATCCCGCGGCCGTAGTCCTTCACCGAGACCGTGATCTGGGTCTCATCGCCCGAGGCGAAGACCTCGATGCGGCTCTGCTCCGGGGAGAATTTGATGGCGTTGCCGATCAAGTTGGTCGCGACCTGGCCCACGCGCATCGGGTCGGCCTCGATCGAGCCGGTCGAGGCGTCGACCTTGAGCTCGATCTCGACTTCCTTCTGCTTGGCCAGATTCTGGATGTTCTCGACGGCCTCGGTCAGCACCGTGCCCGCGTCGATCGACTCGACGACGAGCGAGAGCTTCGACGACTCCAGCTTGGAGAAGTCGAGGATGTCGTTGATGAGGCTGATCAGCCGCTCGGTGTTCGCCTGGCAGATGCTGAGAAGCTCCTTCTGCGGCGGCGGGAGCTTGTGGAACCGCTCGTCGCCCAGAAGCTCGAGCGAGCCCTTGATCGAGGTGAGCGGCGTGCGCACTTCGTGCGAGACGACGGCCACGAATTCGGACTTGAGCCGGTCCAGCTCCTTGGTCCGCTCGAAGAGGATCGCGTTGGTGATCGCGATCGTGGCCTGGCTCGCGAGCATCTTGAGCATGTCCTGATCCTCGGTGCTGAAGCCGCCGCCTTCGTGATTCAAGCAGGTGATCGTCCCCATCACGCTCTCGTTCGACTGGAGGGGAACGATCAGGGCGTTCGTCGCCCGGAGCACGGACATCATCTCCTCGGCGCCCACCGCCTCGGCCAGGTCCTCGAGGAGCGCCGACTGGGTGCTCTGGACGACCTGGCCGTGGTAGCCGAGCCCCATCTGGAAGCGGAGCGTTTTGTACGTCTCCTCGGGGACGCCGACGGCAGCCTCGGCCGCGTAGTCGTCGGACGCGACGTCGTGGAGGAAAAGGAGGCAGGACTTGGCCGAAGTGAGCCGCGCGGCCTGCGCGACCACCACGTCGAGCGTGCTCTGGCGGCTCAGGCTGGTCGAGATGGCCTTGCCGGCCTCGTAGAGGCGGGAGAGACCGTGGGTGGCCTTCTCCACCTTCTTCTTGAGGATGTCCTCATGCTGCTGGAGCCCCGCGTTCGCGGCCTCGAGCTCCGAGATCAGGCGCCGGTTCTCCTGCGTGAGCAGCCGGCTCTCCAGCCCGCGCTCGATCGCCTTGGCGGTTTCCCAGAGATCGAACGGCTTCGTGATGTAGTCGTAGGCGCCCTGGCGGAGCGCGTCGATCGCGGTCGTCGTCGAAGCGTAGCCGGTGATGAGAATGACGCACGTATCCTTGTCGGCCGCCTTGGCGGCCCGGATCACCTCCAGGCCGTCGACCCCGGGCAAGTTGATGTCGGTCAAGACGAGGTCGAACTTCCCCGTCGTGACCTTGAGGATGGCGTCATCGCCGTTGTCGCACGCCTCGACCTGGTACCCCTGCTGGGTCAGGAGATCCTGGAAGATGTGGACGACTTGGACCTCGTCATCCACGACCAGGATTCTGGCCCTCGGGGTTTCAGCCGCTGCCGGCGCCGGCTCTGCCTCGTGTGCCTTTTGCGTCATAGCTGTGGTGTTATCCCTCAGTTGACGACCGTTTCGTTCAGGTCATCCACGGCCGGGACCGACGCGGCCCCGTTCGTGCCCGCTCGCACTCCCGCCGATGCACGGAGGCTCGCAGGGTCTTCCACGACGCCATCGACCGGATAGGTCGCCACGCCGACGTGCACGGTCAGCCTCCGCCGGCGCGGGAACGCGTGCTGCTCCACGACGCCACGGAGCCGTTCCGCCGCCACCTTCGCCCTCGCGGCATCGGTATGCGGCAGGAGAATGCGGAACTCGTCGCCCTCGTAGCGCGCGACGCAGTCGGTGCCTCGGGCCGAGCGCTTCAGGAGTCGCCCCATGTCCGAGAGGATCTGGTCGCCGATCCCGTTTCCGGTCCGACCCTTCCTCTCGCTCGCGCCGTCCACGTCCAGCACCACCACCGAGACCTTGTGGCCGTACCGCTTCGCCTTCCCCACCTCGTCCTCGAGGTGGGCGTCGAAGTGGCGCTTGTTGTAGAGCGTGGTCAAATCGTCGGTCGTGGCGAGCCGCTCCCTTTCACCCCGCAGGAGCATCCGGATCGCGATGGCGGAGATCGGAATGGTCATCAGCTCGAGCCGCTTCACGCTCTCCTCGTCGAACGCGCCGGGCCTCGAGTGGCACATGTTCACGACCCCGATCACTTCCGATTGGACGAGGATCGGCACCGACAGGAACGAGCGCAGGGAAACCGCGTCCGGACCCTCTTCACGGTGAAGATCGTTGAGCAGCACCGGCTTTCGCTGCTGGGCGACCCAGGAGGAGAAGCCCTTCCCGCGGTCGAAGTTCACGTGGCCGATGAGATCGACCCGGCCGCCGACGGAGACCGCTTCCTCGAGCGTCTGCGACTGGCGGTTCAACAGGAACAGCGTCGCGTTCTCGAACGGAATCGCCGTCCGAATCTGGAGCAGGCTCTCCCGGAACGCCTCGATCGGATCGCCGCCCGTCTGCGTGACGCGGCTCAGCTCGCCAAGGACGTCGGAGTCCGTGACCGTGCGTTCGCCCGCGGACCGCCCCTTCGAGAGCATCCCCATCAACTTGCGATTGATCGATACCGCGCTCGCGAATACGTCGGACGAGCGCTTCTTCGCCGCCGAGAGCGAGAGATCCTTCGCGAAATGCGCGCACTCGGCCTTCTTGAGAATTCGACGCTCGCCAAGCACCTCGAGGAGCTTCTGCTCCGATCGGATGAACCGTTCGGTCGCCTCCACCAGCCGCTTCGAGCCCGCTCCATTGCGCTGCTTCATGGCCTTCCTCCTTGGCCTCTCGATCAGGGCCGGATACCGTTCCCCGGATTGTCGACGATGCCTGGCACCACGGCCGTCTCGACCGTCGCGACCGGCTTCCCGTCCTTCTTGTTCCCGTTACCCACCGGGGCGAGCACCAGGGGCGGCCCCATCTCCTTCACGAATACGGAGAACGTGTCCCCCGTCTTCCAGTCGGGCGCCCCGTGCGCCATCAGCGTGTATCCGTGGTAGCGGAGCAGCGCGCGGCCCTTCCCAAGCGCTCTCGCGACCGTGACGGGGCTGACTTCGCCGTCCTGGAGCGAGGCGTAGAGGGAGGCCCCGAGACCTGGCTCGAAACGGACGCGGATCTCGATTGCGCGGTCGTGCGCCGATTTCACTGCGACTCCCATGACTTCAATCCTCCTGGGATCCACGGAACTCGGCGAAGAGAGCACGCTCTCTTTCGGTCTCGCGGATCACGTCCTGGACGAGCTCTCGGAGCAGCGGCTCCTGCCGCCTCTCGTCCGATTCCACCAGCTCCCACGTCGATGGAGAGAGGGGTCGCGACGCGACGCCCTTGGGCCAGGAGAGCCCGGCCCGGTCTGTAAGGGAGTTGGCGACATGGACCAGCGCCGCGAGCTTCCGGTTGCGGGTCGCGGCCTCCGGTCGGTGATGGCAGGCGATCGCTTCCACGAGATCGGCGGGGAGCCCCCACCTCTCGGCAAGCCACGCGCCCACCTCGGCGTGGCTCGATCCAAACAGTCCCCGCTCCGCCTCCTCCATCGACTCGCCTTGCTCCTGGACGAGCGCGATCACCGCCTGGAGGCGCTCGGGGTCCGTCTGGCGGAGCACCACCTTGCCGATGTCGTGGAGCAGCCCGGCCGCGTACGCTTCCCCGCTCAGCCGGTAGCCGCAGCGCTCGGCAAGGGAGCGCGCGGCCACGCCGCAGGCGAGCGAGTGATTCCAGAGGCCCTCCATCCCGGCATCGCTCTCGCCTAAGGTCTGGAAGACCGAGGCGCCGAGGGCGAGGTCGCGGATGGTGTTCGGGCCGAGGACGACGACCGCCAGGTCGACCGTTCCGACCCTGCGTGGGAAACCGTAGAAATCGGAATTCGCCAAGCGGAGCGTGCGCGCGGTGAGCGACGGATCGAGCGAGAGGATCCGGGCGACCTCCTCCGAGGACGTATCCGGGCGCGCGATCGCGTCGATGAGGCGCGATGCGACCAGGGGGAGCGTCGGGAGGGCGACCATCCCTTCGGTCACTTTCCTCAGGGCCGAGGGATCGGCGGTCTTGGGCATGAGCACTAGAGAATTCGGCCCAGGCGGGCCTTCAAGGTCTTCACGGCACGGGTGTGTATCTGGGATACGCGGGATTCGGAGATGTGGAGCGCTTCGCCGATCTCCTTGAGCGTCATCTCTTCGTAGTAGTAGAGGGCGACGACAAGCCGTTGCTGCTCGGGGAGCCCGTCGATCGTTTCGAGCAGAACCTCGCGGGCCTCATCGGTCTCGATCTGATCGAGCGCGTCCCGATGAGTGGGATCGTCGACGATGTCCTCGAGCTGGATGAAGTCCTGGTCCTCGTCGCTCGACACCGACTTGGAGAGCGAGAGGAGGGCGGTCCCGTGGACCTCGTCGAGGAGCCGCGATAGCTCGGTGGGGCTCAGGTTGAGCGCGTCGGCTACTTCT
This sequence comes from Candidatus Eisenbacteria bacterium, assembly GCA_005893305.1. Taxonomy (NCBI): domain Bacteria; phylum Candidatus Eiseniibacteriota; species Candidatus Eiseniibacteriota bacterium. The sequence goes on from VBOZ01000038.1 coordinate 5,983, forward strand.
TCCTCGGTCGCGGCGCGCCCTAAGCGCTGACCCAGCTCGCGGGCAACCTCCTCGACGTTCCGCGCCTTCCTGCGTATCGAGCGGGAGGCCCAGTCGAGGGAGCGAAGCTCGTCCAGGATCGCGCCCCGGATCCGCCAGATCGCGTAGGTCTCGAACTTGGTCCCCTTCGAGGCGTCGTACTTCTCGAGCGCGTCGAAGAGCCCGATGATCGCCGCCGAGATCAGATCATCCCGCTCGACGGATTTCGGTAGGTGGAGGGCCAGCCGGTCGACCACGTACTTGACCAGCGGCGCGTAGCGGCTGAGCGCGACTTCCTTCTGGCGCTCCTTGCGCCCTCTGGCGCGTGGCGCCCGGTTCGCGAGCGTGTGGAGTACGGATGAAGAAGCCATGATCGAACTCCTCCCGCTCTAGCGGTCGGCCCGGACGCGCCGGTCGCCGGGGGTGGAGCGCCCTTGCTCGTAGTAGCGGCGCAGTGCGGTTCTCATGAGAATCAGTCCGACGCCGGCGCCGATCAGAATCGCGATCACCATGGCGAGGGCGGAGCGGAGAAAAATGATCGACCAGGTGGAGCGCGTGAGGATGCCGATCACCCCGGCGATGAACCCCGCGCAGAGGGCGGTGATCGCCGTGAGCCGGATCAGGAGTCGTCGCACGGTTAGACCTCCTCCGGCACTTCGTCCCGCGTCACCAGGGCGATCGGCCCAGGCGCGGTGTTGTCGGTGCCGTTCCGGTCCGGCTGACCCAGAACGCGCCGCGCGAGCTGGTAGATGCAGCTCGCCGCCGGCGAGTAGGGATAGGTGGAGAGGAACGGTTCTTGGCGGAGGACCGACTTGGGCACGGACTCGTCCGCCAGAACGTAGCCCCAGTATTCGATATCGAGATTGAGGAACCGCTTCGCGACGCCCTTCACGCGGCGGGCCACGGCGAGCGCGGAATCTTCGGAGTCGGCCTGATTCACGAGGAGCGCCGGCGCGGCGCGAAGGGGCCGCTTTACCAAGACCTTGATCATCGCGTAGGCGTCGGAGAAGGCGGTCGGCTCGGGCGTCGTGACGACGAGGACCTGATCCGCCCCTTGAACCAGCGAGGTCGCGTGGTGGCCGATGCCCGACGGCGCGTCGATCAGGATGATGTCGGTCTCGCTCTCCAGCTCGGCCAGCGAGCGGAAGAGCACTTCCATCCGGTACTCGTCGAGATTCGCCAGCTCCTCGACGCCGCTCGATGCCGGAATGACGCGGATCCCGTCCGGCCCTTCCAGAAGGATGTCGCGCAGCGTCCGATTCCCGAGAATCACGTCCTGGAGGTCGAACTGCGGCGCGATCCCCAGGAGGAGGTCCACGTTGGCGAGGCCCAGATCGCCGTCGAGCACGAGCACCCGGACTCCCTGGCGAGAGAGGGCGATGGCGAGGTTCGTCACGATGTTGGTTTTGCCGACGCCGCCCTTCCCGCTCGTGACCGCGATGACGCGGCGACGGGGGCGCGATGGCGGCGGGGCCAACGCCGGTTTCCCGTTCCGTTGAACCCGGGGACGCTTGGACGTCCGGCCGCGGCTCCGCCCGTTGGCGGCGCTCGACTTGACCTTTCCTTCGATGTCGCTCATCTGGAGTTCCTCGGTCCGATTGCGTTTGAGTTGGCGATCCTTCGCCGCGGACGAGACGGCTTGTGCAAACCGCATGCCGTGCTGATAAATGGCCTGGCGGCGCGGTTTTCGACCGTGCTGCCGTCGGCGGTGCGGCCAATTCCGCGTGCCCGGCCGGAGCGATGCTCAACTTCTGTGCGGTGCCCGCCGCGCGTTTCGGCGACGGCGATCACGAGTGCTTCCAGCCCTTGCGGTAGCGGGTCGCATGCATGGCGCGCGAGAGCTCGGCGTCGAAGGGAGCGAACGGATCCTCCTCCGCCCGGAGCGAGGCCGCGCCAAGGTCGGCCAGCGCGGTCCACTGCTCCCGCGTGGAGCCGAGCAGGATCCGCCGGCCCTCCACCTCTATGACGACGAGGGTGCGGCCCCTTCCCATGCGGGCCCGGGTCAGGAGGCGGATCTCGGGCGGCACTTCCATCGAGGCGTCGTCGACGTGCTCGTTCCGCCGCCAGAAGACTCGTGTGGCGCCGACGAGGGTGATCGCCCCCACGGCGATCGCGATCGTGTAGATCAGGGTCGCGCTCATGATTTGCCCCTCCTGGGCTTCGCGGGCCTTCCTGGCGTGGTCCGGGCTTCGTGTTTGGTTTGGGGTTCGTGCTGGGCTTCGTGGGTCGTGTGGGGGCGTTCCAGTGAGAGGACCCGGACCGCGACCCGCCCGCGGACTTCGACCAGCTCTCCGTGCGCGACCGTGACCGCATTGGCGACGATCTCGACCGGCTGCCCCGCCTTGCGATCGAGTGGAATCAAGCTGCCCGGCGCCAAAGCTGCGACCTCCTCAGGCGGGAGGTCGGTGTGGCCCGCGTCGACCACGATGTGGAATCGCTCCGTCGGCGCCGGGATATACGGATCCACGGCGCGGAGCGCTT
>VBOZ01000039.1:0-435 GCA_005893305.1 Candidatus Eisenbacteria bacterium
GACCCAGATCGTGAGGGTAAGGGCGGCCGCGAAGGTAAGAAGCGAGGGGAGCGGGCGTCGAAGTGAGGCGAGAAGTCCGGGCATTGCGCCCTCCGATGTGATGGAAAAGCCAGCAAAGTGACCGTATCCATTGATTTTACGCCGATTTCACCCTGGGGTCAAGGTGGCCCGGCACAGGTAATACCCTGCAAGATGTTAGACCACGCCACGAGGTAGCGAAACGAAGTGCGGCACCGCCCCTTTCGAGGCGGCGCCGTCTTTGCTTGCGGCCGCGTCTTAGGCGGCAGCGATTTGAAGCCCGCCTTAGGCGCGGCGGTACGTGCTCGTGATCTCCATCGTCCGCGGCCCGAAGCCTTCACGGCGCGTCCGGACCACGAGCGTGCGCCCGCGGTTTTCGAGCGCGAAGGTCTGGGTGATCGTGGCGCCTCGTTGCGT
>VBOZ01000039.1:491-4482 GCA_005893305.1 Candidatus Eisenbacteria bacterium
CGAATCGAACTTCCCGCCGAGCATGATCAACTGCAGGGCATGATTCCTCGAGTCCGCGATCCGGACCATGTTGGGCCTCTGGTCGATCTGAATGCGATCAGGAAGCAGGACCTGGCGCATCGGCCCACGGCCGCGGAAGTCCCCACGATCGGAGCGGAAGTCGGCCGCGCGGTCGTCCATGATCCAGCGGCCTTCCAGAGGCGCGAAGCGCCCACGAGTCGAGCCCCAATTGGATCCGTTGCGATCCCAGCCGGATTCGTCGCCGCGGTTGCGATCCTGACCCGACCGATCCCAATCCCACTGGGCCTGATCTGACTGGTCGTTATCAGACCGATCGCCCCAGCCCTGTTGCGCGTCGAAGGTCTTGGGCGCCCCGAACATGCCCTGTTCGTCGGTGTCTTGCCCCAGTGCCGTCCCGGCCAGGCTAGAGCCGAGCAGCGCCGCTGCGGTTACGAGTGACGCGACCAATCGTTTCATGGTCATTTCCTCCGGGCTGAGCCCGTGGGGTCCTCGCTGGTTCTCCGGACATCATTGCCCCGGAGTAGCCGGGTGCGGGCCCCCTTGCCCGTACCTGTCCAGTAAGACGACGACCGGACAATTTGCGGCTTACTCTCCCATCCCATGGCGCCGCCGATCCCCTTCCACCGCCCATCGATAACCCAGTCCGAGCTGGATGCCGTGGCAGGCGTGCTCCGCTCCGGCTGGCTGACGACGGGGCCGAAAGTGAAGGAGCTGGAGGCGGCGGTAGCCGCCTACGTCCGGCCCGCCGCCTCGGCCGCGCCCCACGCGGTCGCGCTCTCCTCCTGCACCGCGGCGCTTCACCTCGCCCTGATCGCGGCGGGCGTGAAGGAGGGCGACGAGGTGGTCACGTCGCCCTACACGTTCGTCGCGACCGGCGAGACGATCCTCTGGGTCGGCGCGCGCCCGGTCCTCGCGGACGTGGAGCGCGCGACCAAGAACATCGATCCGGCTGCCCTGAAGCGGGCGCTCACGCCGAAGACACGCGCCATCGTGTCGGTCTCGATCGCGGGGCATCCCTGCCGCGCCGCCGAGATCGCTGCGATCGCCCGCGAGCGCGGCATCCCGGTCATCGAGGACGCAGCGCACTCCTTGACCGCGCGAATCGGCGAAACCCCCGTCGGCACGCAGGCCGACATCACATGCTTCTCGTTCTACGCGACGAAGGGCGTTACCGCGGGCGAAGGCGGGATGGTGGTGACGGCGCGCGAGGAATGGGCCGAGCGGATCCGGCGGCTCTCGCTGCACGGGCTCTCGGCCGCGGCGTGGTCACGCTACGACAAGGGCGGATGGTGGGAGTACGACGTGACGGAGCTGGGCTACAAGTACAACATGACCGACATCCAGGGCGCGCTCGCGCTGGCGCAGATGGGGCGGGCGGAGAAGATGCGCGAGCGGCGCGAAGCGATCGCGCGGCGATACGCCGGCGCGCTGCGAGGGATCGAGGGCCTCGCGACTCCGGTGGTCGGCGACGGACTGCGCCACGCGTGGCACCTCTACCAGATCGCCGTGAATCCCAAGCTAAGCCGCCTCGACCGAGGGGCGCTCGCGCGGGCGCTTCGCGAGGAGGGCATCGGAGCAAGCGTCCACTTCAAGCCACTCCACCTCTTCCCTTACTATCAGGAGCGCTTGGGCGTGCAGGCGGGCCAGTTCCCCACCGCCGAGGATTGCTTCGAGGAGACGCTCTCGCTCCCGATTTACCCCGATTTGACGGATGCGGACGCGGACCGGGTCGCGCAGCGGATCCGATTCCACCTGACGGGAAAGGGCTGAGGCGCATGGCGACCGATCAGGAAGAGGGGCGCTGGGAGGAGCTTCGGGCCGCCATGGAACGCGGCGGCGCGGCCGAGGTGATCCGCTACATCGAGGCGATCGAGGATCCCGAGACGCGACGCACCGTCTACGCGGTCGCGCAAAAGGGATTCGGGAACCGGAAATGGGACGGGCGGAATTTCGACGCCCTGGTCGAAGTCGTCACGGCGGGAATCGGCGAGACGCTGCAGCAGGCGCTCCAGGGCGGGGACGGCGAGACCGCGTGGAAGCTCACGGATTTCGCGAACCGGCTCTCGTACAACCTGTCCGCGGATCTTGCGGAGTGCTGGCCGGGCGATGAGGCTCCGCGCGAGCGGCATCATATCGAGGCGGGCCTGCGCGCCGCGGAAGATTGCGTCCGGTGGCGCCGCGAGCTGGGCAAGCCGCCGGATCGCCGCGCCATGGCCTACTGGGCGGTCGGCATGCACCAGATGTCGCTGGGGAATCTCCACGAGGCGGTCGGCGCCTTCGAGACCGCGTCGGGATTGGCGCGGCTCTCCGTGGTGGGCACGGGCCGCGACGAGGTGAAGGTGGGGAGCGACTTCGGAGTGCTCCTCTACGCGGGATATCTGGGAATCGTGCGGTGGATGCTCGGCGATCCGGAGGGTCGCGCTCAGTACGAAGCGGCGTGCGCCGCGTTCGACGAATCGGCCGCGAAGTTCGAAGGCGAGGAGCAGGAGGACGCGGTCTTCGGCGTCGCGCAACTCCGCTGGGTCGCGGGAAAGTTTCGCCCCGACGCCCACGCGACCGTTGTGGAGCAATAGACCCCTAGCGGTACTGCTGCTTGATCTTCCCCCAGGTCGTGCCGAAGACCGGCAATGTCGCCCCCTCCGTCACCTGCGCCGACGCGGTGTAGGAGAAGTCGAGGAGATCCTGCAAGCCGTCCCCGTTCGCCGCGACGCCTGCCGCGTAGAACGTCACCGGGCCTGAATTCTTCGCCGGGGCCGTCCAATTGACGGTCCACGATACCGGGCCGTTCAGCGTCCCCCAGTACGTCCCGTCGGTCGGATCGAGCGGAATGGCGGCGCCGTTGCTGTTCTGGCCCGCATAGGTTCTGCCGCCCGCGGTCTGGATCCCGACGTGCTGGCTCGAGCTCGCGAGGGATCCCGCCTGCGAATTATCGGAGTCCTTGAGCGCCGTCAGCTCGAACCCCCACCTGGTCTGTAAATTATCCTGGATGGTGACTGTGATGGGATATGTATGACCCGGCGTGTACTCCGAAATTCCGGGCGAGATGCTCATGGAGCCGTTCTTGAGGAGGCTTCCGTTGTGGCAGGACCCGCAGTTGCCCTCGCCGGGCGCGCCGGTACTCTGTGTCGGCGGCTGCGGGGATGTGGCGATCGCGTCCTTGGGTCTGGAAAATGCGAAAAGGACGGCACCAAGGATCAGGGCGAAGGATGCGGAGTAAGCAATGGTGGCGATCTTCACTCGGTACCTCCTCCTTGAGCGGAAAGCTCCTCGAGCCACCAGAATTGTGCGCCTGGTGGCTCGAGTTGCCTAGTCGCGCCCGTCCTACAGAGGTACCGAGGAAGGACTACATGCCGCTGGGGTGGCGGCTCCTAATGGAAGCGCGTCTTGATCTTTCCCCAGGTCGTCGTGGTCACCGGCGAGGGCGCCTGCTCGGTGACGATATAAGTCGTGGTGTAGGTAGTGTCGGTGGGCCCGGCTGAGGTGAGCGGATTCCCATCCGCAGCGACCGCGGCCAAGTAGAAGGTGACGTCCCCGCTACCCTGCGGGGGCGGCGTCCACTCGACCAGCCATCCGCCCGTGGGGAATCCCCACTCCGTGCCGTCGCTCGGGTCCAAGGGAACGATCGCGCCGTTGCTCCTGTGCCCGTGGTAGATCCTGCCGCCGGAGGTCGTGTTTCCGGTTTGAGTGGGCGAGTCCGCGGTTGGCGCGAACGTGCCGGCCATCGAGTTGTCGGAGTTCTTGAGCGCGGTCAGCTCGAACCCCCAGCGGGTCGCGCCAGGGGCTCCGATACCGATGACCAGGGTGTCGGTCTGGCCGCCGACGTACGTCGGATTGAAATCGTAGAGGGCCATGACCGCCGCGCCGGAGCCCGAAGTGCCGGTGTGGCACGTGACGCACGTCCCCTCCCCGGGCGCTCCGGTTTTGGCGGAGGGCGGTGCTACGGAGTTGGCGGTCGCATTGTCGGGCTTGG